>JAPLDU010000056.1:34787-43352 GCA_026391255.1 Bacteroidia bacterium
GAAAGACCCTAAATTAATTTGAAAATTTGAAAATGCGTTGCATTGAGCTTATCGAAATGTGCAAATTTGAAAATTAAATACTATCAAATGATAGTTGTAACCCTGACTGAAACAGACCGCCTGATGAACCTGATGAAAGAGATAATTAATGCGATTTTAGAATGACGGCCAGGTGATATTCAAAATATTTTTCGAAAAGGCACAAAATAGTGTTGCACATACGGACAACTATACTTATCTTTGCCAATAATGAGTATAGAGAAAATAAGATCAGTGTTTTTGTATAAAGATTACTTTAATGACTTCTACAACAAGCAGAAGCAGAAAGTAAAGGACAAAATCATTTGGACTTTCAGAATCATTGAAACTCAGAAACAGGTGCCGGAAGATTATTTAAAACATATGGAAGGCACAGGCGGACTTTATGAAATAAGGGTCCAACTTGGAGGTGATATATTTCGCATTTTTTGCTTCTTTGATGCAGAGAAAATAATTGTATTGGCAAACGGATTTCAGAAAAAGACCCAAAAGACACCAAAGTCTGAAATTGAAAAGGCTTTAAAAATTAAAAAAGAATATGAAAGATAAAAGTAATTTAAAATCGCTTGACCAATTTGTTGAAGAACAATACGGTATAATAGGAACTCCCAAACGCGACAAGTTTGAGAAAGGATATGAAGCATTTAAAATTGGTTTTCTTATCCATCAGGCCCGACTTGAAAAAGGAATGACACAAGAAGAACTTGCCGAGAAATGTGGAACAAACAAGGGATATATTTCCAAAATAGAGAACAACATAAAAGAAGTTCGAATTTCGACACTTCAAAAAATAGTCGAACTTGGACTTGGCGGGCACCTGGAATTTTCAATAAGGCTTTGACAGGTTGACTCAGAAAGAAAAACCGCATATAACAACACCTACCCGCTTCGCCGGTTACAAAGACCATGTGATTGACCTGCTGAAACGGGTGTGCACAGTGAGTGTGGAGACGATGAAGATTATGAGGGAAATGGAAAAAAGAGCTGCCGGCCAGCCCGGAAATGGCTGAAAGACCCTAAATTAATTTGAAAATTTGAAAATGCGTTGCATTGAGCTTATCGAAATGTGCAAATTTGAAAATTAAATACTATCAAATGATAGTTGTAGTCCTTACTGAAACAGACCGGCTGATGAGGGAGATAGATATTATTGTAATTGAATGAAACCCCAACCTGGACAAGCCATTACCAAACAAGAAATCATAAATCTCAATCCGCCGTGGCGGAACAAATAACAAATAAATACCAATCAACAAAATGACAAATTCAAAGTAGTTTTTTTCGTGTTTGAATTTTGATATTGTTAATTATTTGTTTTTTGTGATTTGTTTTTTGGTTTTTATTGCCAAAACACGTCAAGATTTCAGAAATAAATTAATAAAAGGGTTGCATAATAATGGGTTTGGTTGCGCCGGCTTCGTTGGGTGGTGGTTGTTTCAGATTTTCATTTTACCTGCGAAGCCGGAACCCAAAAGGAGAGGGACACCTAAACCCCGGGCTTCGCCCGGGGCTACAAAGATTAAAGTCCTACGGACTTAATCAAAAGACCATAATTAGAGTCTGTCTTTTAAGTCAACGATACTGATCTATGAACAAGGATTAACGATTTTAGATTTCAGATTATCAGTTACATCAAAAATCAGTTGATTACACATACTTCATAAATCATAAATCGTTGATCCTTGTTCTTAAATCAAAAAAAATGACTTTAATGACAAACACTACTTAATTATTAGTGTTTTTTCCTGGAGGGTTTCTGTCTGTTATCGTAAAAATTCAACAGTATAATCTTTTTATCACGTATTTGATAGAATATAGTAATTTGTTTAATAATAACAAAACCTCTAATATTCAATCCTTTATTTTCCAACGAACCAATTTCGGGAAATTCAGACAGAATCTTAAGAAAATCATGTACTTTTTTGACAAACAACGAAACAGAATGTTCGCCCCAAATATCATCAAGATATTCTATAATTGAATCGAAACGTTCAGCCGCTTGCTTTGACCAAAAAATATCTAAAGCCATTTTTTATGTTTCTTAATCATATCAGAATTAGAAATTAAGTTCTGAGGATTTTGGCTTTCTTTTTCAATTAAAATAAGTTCATTTTGTTCTTCTATGCTTAATCCTGACCATAATGAACCTTCATTAGAATCTTTTGCTCTTGATAAAATATCATAGAACTTTGTTAAAACATTGTCATTATTAATGTTATCAATCAATCTATGAAAATTATTTTTTAACTCCATTGTTGTCATATCCAATATTTTTTTCAAAGATAAATCAAAAATGTTAGTTGTGGCAAACCTGAAATATTTTTAAATTAAAAATCAAATCTCCTTATGACTCGGTATTCTGCCAGACAACCATGAATTCTTTGCTGCAATATCCAGGAGTATCACGCATCACAAGTCACAAGTCACGAATCACGAGTCACGAGTCACGAGTCACGAGTCACAAGTTACGAGTCATGAAGTCATAAACGTCATGAGAGTCACGAACGTCATGAACGTCACGAGAGTTATGATAGTTATGTATATAATTCTTTTGTTGAATCTTCAAATCCTCAAATTTTCAAATTCTATTGTTCGTCTGCCGGAGGCGGAGTTCTATTGTTTTATTTTCAAATTTTCAAATTCTCAAATCTTCAAATTTTCGAATGTTCATTCTGCCCGATTTATTCTAATTTTGACCGGTATTAATATTAATGAATAAGGATAACATGTCACCTGAATATCTTTTTGAAGTAAGCTGGGAGGTTTGTAATAAAGTAGGTGGAATTCACACTGTTGTCTCGACCAAAGCCTGTTCTTTGGCCGCTGAATTAAAGGACAACCTGATCATGATCGGGCCGGATGTATGGCGCGAATCGATGGATAACCCTGAATTTACCGAGGACAGGAACCTTTACCGGGCCTGGTGTGAGCAGGCAGCATCTGAAGGATTGCGTATCAGGACGGGCAGGTGGAACATTGAAGGCAATCCCGTGGTGATCATTGTTGACTTCACTCCTTTCATTGCAAAGAAGGACGATGTATTCAAAAGTCTGTGGGAAACTTACCACCTCGATTCCATTTCAGGAGCCTGGGATTACATTGAACCCGCACTGTTTGGCTACGCAGCCGGCAAAGTGATTGAAAGCTTCTGCCGGTTTAATCTCACTTCCCGCACCAGGGTAGTTGCTCAGTTTCACGAATGGATGACCGGAACAGGTGTGCTCTACCTGAGAGAATATGCTCCGCAGATTGCCACTGCTTTTACCACACATGCCACAGTGATCGGAAGAGCGCTTGCCGGGAACGGCTACCCGTTATATCAGAACCTGGCAGAATATTCCGGAGATGAAAAAGCACTGGAATTCAATGTAGTATCCAAACATTCTCTCGAGAAACTATCTGCCCGCACAGCCGATGTTTTCACCACGGTAAGCCAGATCACGGCGGCCGAATGCCGGCAATTCCTCGAAAAAGAAATTGACCTGGTCACACCCAACGGGTTTGACGATAGTTTTGTTCCGGTGCCCGGGATATTCGAAGAAAAACGCATTAAAGCCAGGAACAGGCTTCGTTCCGTTGCCGAAGCCCTTACCGGAAATATATTGCCCGAAGATGTCATTTTTACGGCTACCAGCGGCAGATACGAATTCCATAATAAGGGTATCGACCTTTTTATTGATGCCATGGCTTTGCTGAATAAAAAAAGTGAAAAACTCTGCACAAAAGTCATTGCATTTATTCTAGTACCTGCCAATCATTACGGCCCGAGAAAAGACCTGCTGGCCTGGATAAATAAAGAAGAGCATTGCCCCGAGCAATCCAATAACATTCTCACCCATCTGCTTCATGACCAGGAGTACGATCCTGTTCTCGGCAGAATGAAAAAACTGGGCTTTCAGAACAACAGGGATGAAATGGTAAATATCGTATTTGTCCCTTGTTACCTGAACGGAAATGATGGCATATTCGACCTGGCTTATTACGACCTGCTGATCGGCTTTGACCTGACAATATTCCCTTCATATTACGAACCCTGGGGTTATACTCCGCTTGAGAGTGTTGCCTTCTCAATACCAACCGTGACAACATCGCTCTCAGGATTCGGAAGGTGGGTAAACGATCATTCCGGTGAATTAAACGGCGGGACAGAAGTGATCACACGAAACGACGATAATGAAACCGAAGTGACAGAGAAAATCGCAGCCTGCATATCATGCTATTGTTCTAAGAACCAGGAAGAGAGACAGACTGCACACGACTCCGCATTCCAGGTTTCACGTACTGCATTGTGGCAGAATTTTATTAATCATTATAAAGAAGCATACACGATTGCGCTTGGAAAACTGTCAGGCAGGGAGGAACAAATTAGCCTGATCCGCCAGCCACTTACCGAATATGTGAAAAGGAACGGGTTCAGTAAACCGATATGGAAAAAGACCATGGTGGAATCCAAACTTCCGGAAAAGCTGCAGGGATTGTGGCAACTCTCGAGAAACCTGTGGTGGAGCTGGAATTATGAAGCAAAAGAGTTGTTTGAATCCATCGGTGCACCCTTGTGGAACGAGGCACGCTACAACCCGATCAGACTGCTTGAGTCACTTACTATTGAGCAGATACAGCAACTTGAAGGCAATGATGTTTTCATGGAAAACTACCGCAGGGTATACGGGAAATTCATGGAATATATGGATGTTCCTGCACCTCAAGACAAAAGGAAGATTGCTTATTTCAGCATGGAATTCGGTTTCAGCGATAACCTGAAGATATTTTCAGGCGGTTTGGGTATACTGGCAGGTGATTACCTGAAAGAGGCCAGTGATTCGAATATTGACATCACAGGTATAGGCCTGCTATACAGGTACGGTTATTTCAGGCAGAACATATCGCTCAGCGGTGAACAAATAGCCGATTATAAACCTCAGCTTTTCTCCCATCTGCCTGTCATTCCTGTTAAAGACAAGGATGGAAACTGGAAAAAAATCGGGATTGCCTTTCCCGGCCGTACACTGGTTGCGAAAATCTGGCTGGTCAATGTGGGACGGATAAAATTGTACCTTCTTGATACTGATATTGATGATAATGATTCGGTGGACAGGACTGTTACTCACCAGTTGTATGGCGGGTATGAGGAAAACAGGTTCAAACAGGAGATGCTGCTTGGTATCGGAGGGATCAGGGCACTGGAGACGCTTGATATCGTACCTGAAATATATCATTGTAACGAGGGACATGCTGCATTCATAGGAATGGAGCGACTCCGACGGCTTATCACGGAAAATAACCTGTCCTTTGCCGAAGCGCTTGAAGTGGTAAGATCCTCATCTCTTTTCACCACGCATACACCTGTGCCGGCCGGCCACGATTCTTTTACCGAGGACCTGCTCAGGGCTTATATGGCGCATTACCCGGCCCGCCTGAATATCGGGTGGACCGATTTCATCAACCTGGGAAAAATACACCCTGAAGACCGGAATGAGCGTTTTTCCATGAGCCTGCTCGCCGCAAACCTGTCACAGGAAATTAACGGTGTGAGTATGCTTCACGGCAAAGTTTCAAAGGAAATATTATCCCCGCTGTGGCCGGGTTATTACCCTGAAGAGAACCAGGTTGGCTATGTCACTAACGGCGTTCATTACAAAACATGGACAACTAAGGCATGGCAGGAACTTTATGAACGGGAATTCGGAAATAAGTTCTGCGAAAATCTGGCCGATAAAACTTACTGGCAAAAGATCAGGAATGTTCCGGATGAAGTGATCTGGGACCTGCGTCTCAAAGAACGTAAAATGCTTACCGATTATATTAAGGAAAGGATTGACAGGAACTGGATACCGCGTCATGAAAACCCTAAAAAACTGATGGAGGTCAAGGACAGGTTAAACGAAAATACCCTGACCATAGGATTTGCCAGGCGGTTTGCCACCTACAAGCGTGCCAACCTGTTATTCAGGAATCCTGAACGTCTGAAAAAAATTGTAAACAATCCGAACATGCCTGTACAGTTTATCTTTGCCGGTAAAGCGCACCCAAACGACGGAGCAGGACAGGCCATTATCAAAAAAATAGTGGAGTTCTCAAACCAGCCGGAATTCCTGGGAAAGATCATTTTCCTTGAAAACTATGATATTGACCTTGCACGGAAGCTCGTTTCAGGTGTCGACGTCTGGCTTAATACTCCCACACGGCCGATGGAAGCATCGGGTACCAGCGGGATGAAAGCCGTAATGAACGGAGTTCTTCATTTCAGTGTGCTTGACGGCTGGTGGGTTGAAGGTTACCGCGAACAGGCAGGCTGGGCACTTCCACAGGAAGCTACTTATGAAAACCCCGAATCCCAGGATGACCTGGATGCAGAAGTATCTTACAGTATTCTCGAACATGAAATAATCCCGCTTTTCTATAAACACAACGGTGATAATCTGCCACACGGATGGGTGGCATGCATAAAAAACTCAATTGCTGAAATCGCTCCCAATTTTACCACAAAAAGAATGCTTGAAGATTACGAGAATAAATACTATCATAAGCTATTCGACAGGGCATCAATGATTAATGAGAATGATTTTGAGGCAGCCAAAATAATTGCTTCATGGAAAAAGAAATTTACCAGGGCATGGGAAAGCATCGTGGTGCTTGATTATAGCCTGCCCGGAACAGGTTCTGAACCTTTGTTTCTCGGAAAGACCTATCATTGTGAAGTACATATTGACCTGAACGAAATGCCGGAATCCGACCTTGGAGTAGAACTGGTTACAGGTACCGGTAATGACGATGATATCCGGATATTATCCGTTGACGAACTGCAGCTAAAACAAATAAAAGACAGAAAGGCAACATATGTTACGGATGTTTCATTAAGTAAACCCGGTGTGTTGAACTACGGGTTCAGGATTTTCCCCAAAAATCCTTTGCTGCCCCACCGCCAGGATTTCGGACTGGTTAAATGGATATGATGCCTTGAACAATCGAACAGTCGAACAATCGAATTAAAGTATTTGAAGATTCAACATCTGAATATTAAAACATGACGTTCATGACGTTCATGACTGACAACAGGACATATTAACTTGAATACTTACATTCGGATTATTGTTTGGCACTACAATTTTATTAGCTTATACATCATGTTAAAATCAGGGATGCGCAAAACATAAACACCTGATGGAAACACAGATAATGAAACAGTCATTGATGGATTAATGATTTTACCAGAGTATAAGATTTTACCATTAACGTCAATAATTTCAAATCTGTGATTTAATAGTAACGGATTTGTATTGATATTAATGGATTCATAAGTCGGATTAGGAAAAATATTAATAAAATCAGAATTTACTTCCTCTATTCCGGAACCATATGCAGGTTGAATAATTGTTAAAATTTGGGTTTCAACGCTGATTGTTCCTGTTCTTGGAGATGTGCCGGTATTCTCAAGAACGATAATAGATAAACTTCCACTTCCGGTACCGGTTGAAGAGGTTGTCAGCCAGGAGTTCCCACTTGAAACGGATGCATTCCATAAACAACCAGCCTGAGTATTTACAAGAGCAATATTACTGTATGTGTTTGCATTGCTGTTTGGACATGAATAGGACGATAAAGAAAATGAATAAGTACAATTAGCGCCCGGTTGTATAATAGTCAAAGTCTGACCTTGTACGGAAATGGTTCCTGTCCGGGGATTGATACTTGTATTCAGGCTTACCGTTATGTTGATATTTCCATTTCCTGAACCTGAAGACGTACAGGTAAGCCAGCTTCCTCCGGAGGTCACCACAGAATTCCAGGCACATCCTGTCTGGGCAATCATGGTGACAACTGCATTGTAAGTATTTGCATGGTTGTCCGGACATGTATAGGATGTCTGAGACAAAAGATATGTACATACAAGACCCGGTTGAATGATGCTCAGGTTTTGTCCATCAATTGAAATTGTACCGGTGCGGCTGCTCACACTGGTATTCAGACTGACTGTTATGTTTATATATCCATTTCCTGAACCTGAAGATGAACAGGTAAGCCAGCTCCCTCCCAATGTTACCGCAGCATTCCAGATACAACCTGTTATAGGATGACTGAGATAAAGAATAAGTGCAGGTAATTCCCGGTTGAATGATAGTAATGGTTTGTCCTGCTACAGAAATAGTTCCCGTACGGGAGGTCACACTTGTATTCTGGCTGACAGTAATGTTAATATCACCATTTCCTGAACCTGTTAATGAACAGGTAAGCCAGCTCCCTCCTGAAGTTACCGAAGCATTCCATACACAACCTGCTTGTGCATTCATTGTGGAAACAGCATTATATGTATTTGAAGAGTTATCGGGACATGTATATGATGTCTGAGATAAGGTATATATACAGCCGCCAAGTCCAGGTTGTACGATAGTCAGGCTCTGTCCTCCTGCAATTATGGTACCTGAACGGGAGTATATACTTGAATTCAGGCTGACTGTAATGTTAATATTGCCATTTCCTGTACCTGATGATGAACAGGTAAGCCAACTCCCTCCAGAAGTTACTGCA
>JAPLDU010000056.1:43361-66667 GCA_026391255.1 Bacteroidia bacterium
GCATTCCAGACACAACCTGTTGGGGTAATCATTGTAGAAACGGCATTATATGTATTTGAAGAGTTATCGGGGCATGTGTATGACGGCTGAGATAAATTATAAGTACAGCTGATTCCCGGTTGAATAACAGTCAGAGTTTGCCCTCCGGCGGTGATGGTTCCTGTACGTGATGTCATGCCTGTATTCTGAGTCACTGAAATGTTAAAACTACCATTTCCCGTACCTGATGATGAACAGGTAAGCCAACTCCCTCCAGAAGTTACTGCAGCATTCCAGACACAACCTGTTGGGGTAATCATTGTAGAAACGGCATTATATGTATTTGAAGAGTTATCGGGGCATGTGTATGACGGCTGAGATAAATTATAAGTACAGCTGATTCCCGGTTGAATAACAGTCAGAGTTTGCTTATATGTACAGGTTGTAGCATAGGCCATTAAAGAGATTTGGTCTAATCTGAAGATTGTGGAATATATATTATCTGTTGAAAATTCAAAGTAAATACGAACCGTTTGCCCGAAATATTGGGATGGAATATTTACAAAATAGGACGACCAGGTCTGGCATCCTGGAATACCATTAACGCCGTTTGTATTACCTAAATATCCCAGGCTATAAAGAAGCGTACCTGTCGTATTATAAATATTGATATCCAAAAAATCATAATCTGTTGTTCCTGTTTCCATTGTATTAATTGATGCCATGAGGGTCAATTTACAACTATCTGCATTGCCCGGGATAGTAACCGTCTGATACATATTCTCAGTAGCATTATCGATACCGGTGGCTTCGTTTTGGTCACCAAACCACATATAATTTGTTCCGGCGCCTGCTGTACATGAACCTATCCCTGCCCACAAATTTGTACCAGCGGTAGTGGTGCTCCAACTTGTCCATTGACCACTGCTTGATTCAAAGCCTCCGTTTAAAATAAGTTCCTGAGCTTCTGTTGATAAGCTAATGAATGTCAATAAAATGTAAAATACTCTTTTTCTCATCTTTTTCAATATTAATAATACTAATAAACTAACTTTTTTAAGATAATAATGATGCAAAGATAGATTTTTTTCAAATGAAAATATCTTTAATTCTTTATTTGTCGGGGATTGAAAGCAATTTTTGCTAACAATTAAACAAACGAACAATCGAATTTGAAAATTTGAGGATTTGAAAATTTGAAAATAATAAAGTCGAACGTACGAACAATCGATTTTGAAAATGGAACAAAGGAACATTTGAAAAGGACGTTCATGACGTTCATGACGTTCATGACGTTCATGACCTTCATAACCTTCATGACGTTCATGACGTTTATGACCTTTATGACCTTCATGACAAACAATTAATGAATCTGCATAAAAGAATCAGATTTGCTTTAACTTTGCACGAAATTAAAAACTGAGTAAACATGGAAACCTATCAGAAATCTACTGCCGGTAAGGCATTGGGGATTGCGGGATTTGTACTTGGTATAATGGCATTGTTGCTGTCATTCATACCTTACATCGGTGTAATTGCTATCATTCCCGGCGGGATGGGAATTATCTTCAGTGCAGTAGGCATTGTCCAGGCTACCAGGAACAACGGTCGAAATGGCCTCTTGCTGGCAGCGCTCATTGTTTCCATCATTGCTGTTATGATGGCTTCAGTCTGGGGGCATAATCTGGCTGAAAAAGTAAAACATCATAAACATGCTTTCGAATTATTTGAAAACACAAATACTACATACAATAACAGTGATTCTACTTTAGAAAACCTCGACAGCATTGGCAACAGGCTGGAGCGCAGGCTTGATTCCCTGGGTAATATTGATGTTACAATAAACATTGACGATAGCCCGCTTTCGGTTTCTGATAAAAAGAAAGTGGAAGAAAGTGTGAAAAAGGCAGGCAGTGAGATCAGACACGCCGTCAGGGATTTTATCAGAGATTTGAAAGATGTCAGAAAGAAATGAATTTGAAAATAAAAAAACAAAATTTGAAAATTTGAAGATGTGGAAATTTGAAAATGAATTACAAATCCTCAAATCCTCAAATCCTCAAATCTTCAAATTATTGCATCGGAGTGATCACTTCAATCAGTTCCGGCAAATCCATGCCAATATCTTTCAGGTGCTGAATGGTCGGCACACCGTTGCTGTTCCAGCCACGGCGTTTATAAACGGCATCCAGTAATTGTTCATAGCGGTTTTCACGGTATTTACGGGTGATGGCCACTTTATCTTCAGTAGTTTTTCCAGCAGGATCAACACCGATCAGTTCCTTCATCTGCTTATCGTATCGTTCCTGTCTTGAGAGATATTCCTCAACGGTGACGGGGCCTGCAGCACGGTAAGGCTGTGCATCGTGTTTACGGGTACCGAATCCGCGGCGCAGGTTAAATATTCTCTGGAAATTATACACTCTTTCCGACTGCCTGATGATTTCATGCCTGTCAATATTTTTACCGGTCACCGCATTGAAAATGGTCACATAGTTATCAACATGCTCGGGAACTTTGGCCGGTTCGCCGGTTTCCTTGTTATTTTCAGGTTCCACATCGTTCCAGGGCAGCTTACACAAGCCACACAGACCGAACCAGGTTCTGAACATCGGGAAGTAATACAATGCTTCCGCTTTATCTTCGAAAGTGGGTATCTGGTTATTTACCATGTCCATAAAGATAAGCCAGGCCTCATCATGCTGCGGTCCTTTGTTGGTCATGGCATATCCACCCTGCTGTGCAAGTGATTCCTTGGAGACATATTGCGAATATTCAAGCCCTTTGTTTTCCATGCCGATATCCTGCATGAACTGCCTGTCGCCCCAGCCTTTCTCAGCGAATATTTGTTTCATTTTACGCACACCCTGACCTGCAATCAGTCCGAACCCCAAACCTTTTGATACCTGGTGAAGCAGATCCATGGCTGCATCGGCGTTGCCGAAATTAAGCTTCAGTCCGCCGGTTCTTACTTCATTAAGAATCCCGTTTTCATAGCATTCCATCACAAAACCAAGGATTGTACCCCATGAGATGGTACAAATGCCGTAAGTATCGCAATAGAAGTTAGCTTCGATGGTAAAATCCGGATTGAAGATACCTGCAATGGATCCCAGCGATGAAGTGGTTTCATATTCAGGGCCATCTACAATCACTTTGCTGCCTTTATAAGGACCGGTGCGCAGTTCATAGTTGTCAATGCCTTTGGCACAGGCCATATTACAGCCTATCCAGCAACCATCAGGCACTCCCTGGGTGAAATATGATTTCCACACATTGGCATGTATCTTTAAGTATTCAGGATGGCTGCCGAATTTGAAATTATGTACCGGCAGCAAATCGTAATCGTTCATGACATTCGTAAGATGGGCAGTGCCGATGGAACGCATCTGGCATTGTGAATCATCGAGTTCCCGCATCTCACGGTTAAAGCGGCGCCCGCGTTCCATGATAGCCTCCAGGTCAACAACATTATTACGGCTACCGCCAATATTCTTCACTTTAGCAACAATCGCCTTTACCTTTTTATCACGCAGAACCGTGCCGATACCTCCCCTTCCGGCTTGTTTCAACCTGACTTTTTTACGTTTTGAATCGAAGAATGAAAAATTCAGCATCCCGATCAGGGAATGTTCAGCGGCAGATCCGGCGGATACTACCGCCACATTGATACGCCCTTTATCATCATTGGCGAGCATTTCGTGCAGTTCCTCGGCAAGGATGTGACTGTCAACAGGCAGATCGGTCGCATCATAAATTTCGATCACAGATCTTTCTTCATCGAGGAGGATCATGACTTCCCTGTCCGATTTGCCCTGTAATTCAAAAGCATCAAAACCACAAAATTTCAGGAATGGACCGAAAAAACCGCCCACATTGCTGTCCATGATGGAATCGGTCTGTGGTGAAATACAGACCACCAGCGATTTTCCAGTACCGGAATACTGGGTGATCCCGCAGATAGGACCACCTGAAATGACAATCTCATTCTCCGGATCATTCCATTTCGTCTCCGGCTTTGTTCCGTCCCATAAAAGTCTCAGTCCAAAACCCTTGCCACCGATGAATTTCTCCTTCATCATTTCAGTCACGGGTTTCTCATAAATGTTATAATCGGAAACATTGACATAAATGCTGCGGTCATTATATCCCCTGTCAATGGGATGCCACTCGTAATGGTATGATCCTAAAAGCTTATGGTTAATGGTAAATTCATCGAATTTCATTGCCTGGTCTGTTTTATTTATGCTGCAAATATAGTCCTTCGGAAGTATTATTTATATGTTTTATATCAACAAACAATGTTCAAAGACCTGATTACGACTGGCATAATTCTGCATATCGGGATTATATTTCTTGTTTGGTTTTTTTATTTTGTCAATGAATTACCTCCCGGCAGGGCTGACGAGGTATCAAAATAACAAATTTATTTATTCGAAGCAGAACTTCAGGGAATTGTCTCCAAAGAGATTAAGGGATATACAGCAACGTAGTTGCGAAATCTTTGTAGTTAAAATAATTTGAACGTAAATAAGAGCAGCGTAGCTGCGAAATCTTATATTAGTCTATCAATAGGTCAAATTGATATTGATTTTTAGGGATTATTTATTCCAGTTTTCTATCTCAAGTCCTGTTATTCGATTAAAATGTTCTGTATTGTTTGTGATAAGTTGTAAATTATTAGCGATGGCCACTCCTGCAATTAAAGTATCGGTGTGTCCAATTTCAGTACCATTCTTTCTCAAGTCTGCCTGAATTGATGCGGAAATTTTTACAGACCTCAATGTTAATGGAACAACCTTGTTGTACGAAACAAACTCATCAAACCTTGCCAATTGTTTATTGGCATCTTTAAATATAAGCCCGTTTAATATTTCATAATAAGTGATAATACTCAAGCTGATAAACCCATACTCCTTCAAATGTTCATCAACTTTAGCCAATACTTTTAAGTTCCCTCTTAAAAATTCTGAAAGAATATCTGTGTCAAGGATGGCTTGCTTCATAAATCAATGTTACGGTCAAAAAGCCGGGTCCTGGTCATTTTCGTCTCATTCACAAAATCAGAATAATCTATACTTGTCATGTCGCTGAATGCACCACTGAAAGACAGGATTTTTTTCCTCAATGCTTCTGTACTTTTCTTTTTCAGTACCAGGGAATGTACATACTGATAAAGTTCTTCCATCCGGTCAATCGGAACATCTTTTATCTCTTTCAATATGGTGTTAATTGTCAACATTATTATATGATTATTTTTGCAAAAGTAATGAAAAATTGATCAGCATTATTCAATCGTGCTCAGTTTTTCAATCAGGTAAATGTTTAGTTAGACACTTAATTGCCATTTAATCTTAGTCCTTGTCTTAGTCAAAATCCATCTTGTCCGGGTCTTATTTCTGGATTGACATTTACTCTCCTAATCTGGACGAGCCAGAATAAAACAAGAAATCACAAATCTCAATCCGCCGTGGCGGAACAAATCACAAATAAATATCAATCAACAAAATGACAAATTCAAAAGAGCTTGTTTCGTATTTGAAATTTTGATATTATTTGTTTTTTGTGATTTGTTTTTTGGAATTTTTTGCCAAAACGCGTCAAGATTTCAGAAATAAGCAAGTGAACACCTGTCAGTCTATATTCTGAATAACCTGAATATTTAAATCCGGAATTTTTATCATTTTTGTAAAAAATTATCAGATGACTTTTGAACGGATAAAAGAAATTCTGAATACAAAAAAAGTTGGCATAGCCGGGTGCGGAGGACTTGGTTCCAATTGTGCCGTTGCACTTGCGCGTACAGGGATAGGCACCCTCGTGATTGCTGATTTTGATGTGATCGTAATGGGCAACCTGAACCGGCAGTATTACTTTTTCAACCAGCTTGGTTATATTAAAGTGCATGCCCTGAAAGAGAACATCAAGAAGATAAACCCTCAGGTACACGTTATTTCATATGACAAAAAGCTGACTCCACCGGAAATTGTACATATTTTCGGGGATTGTGATGTTATTGTTGAGGCTTTTGACATGGCAGAAATGAAAAAGATGATCATTGAAACAGTACAAACCGAAATGCCTGATAAGCCGCTCGTCATCGGGCTTGGGATGGCAGGCTACGGAAGGAATGATCTGATAAAATCGAGGAATATAGGCAACCTCTATATCTGCGGTGACGAAGTATCAGAGATCAGCGAAGATATGCCGCCGCTTGCGCCGAGAGTTGGCATTGTGGCTCATATGCAGGCCAACCAGGTAATTGAAATTTTACTTGACAGTCATGAATAATACCAGATTAATCATTTTATTCTCTTTTCTGTCAACGACATGGATTATTTCTTCCTGTTCAGGAGGACAAAAACAATCTGACAGGGTTAAGACTAAGTTTGTTGCCGGAAAGGTGATAGAAAAAGTGATTTGTAAACAAAACACCTCACAGAGTTATGCGCTATACCTGCCGGTTAATTATAATGAATCGAAAACTTACCCGGTGATTTATTTTTTTGATTCACATGCCCAGGGTAAAGTTCCTTTGACCAGGTATCATAAACTTGCCGACAAATATGGCTTTATCCTGGCAGGTTCCAATAATTCCGAAAACGGTAAATCGCCGGACGAGGCCGTCTTTATTGCAAAAGTGCTTGCCGGTGATGTAACCGCCAAGGTTCCTGTTAACGAAAAAAGAGTTTACACCTGCGGATTTTCAGGTGGTGCGAGAGTTGCCGGATGGGCAGCCATGGTCAACGGCGGCGTGGCAGGTGTGATTGCCTGTGCTGCAGGGATCAGCCGGGCAAATGAACAATCCAATGCTGACTTTGATTTTATAGGATTAGTGGGCGATGAAGATTTCAATTACCTGGAGTTGAAAAATTTAGATATGCAACTTGAAAATTCTCCCATCAAACACCAGCTTACTGTGTTTCAGGGAAAACATGAGTGGCCTTCTGCTGAAATTATGGAAGAAGCTTTCTGGTGGTGTGAGACTACTGCCATGAATAAAAACCTCATTCCCAAAAACGATTCTCTTCTGACAAAGATCAGCGTGGCTTTTAACCAGCAATTATCGAGCTGCGGGAATACAGGCGATCAGGGTAAAGCAGCCCTCGTTCTGAAAAAATTGATCCATTACTTCGACGGTTTACTTGACGTAAATTCCTATAAAACAAAGCTCGAGCAAATTGAAAAATCAGGTGAATACATGAAGCAGATTAAATCAGAACAAGAGCTTGATAAAATGGAAACATCAAAACAGGATGAATTCATGAAATCCTTTGCTGCCAGGCCATCTGCCTGGTGGAATAAAGAAGTGAACGACCTGAATGCACAAATAAAAAGTAAATCAGACCGGCAGCGAAAAATGGCTATGAGACTTAAGAATTACATAAGCCTTGGCTCATTCATGAATGCATCGGGGGCATTGAATAAGAATGACTTTGCCGCAACTTTGCATTACCTGCAGCTCTATGAATCGGTGGATGAGAATAATCCTGACCTGTATTACCTGTATGCCTGCTACTTTGCAAAACAAAACAAGCCCGACGAAGCAATACAATCTTTTGAAAAATCAGTGAATTTAGGCTTCAGCGACCGTCAGAAAGCAAGCGCTGATCCTTCACTGCAGGCAATTCAGAATTCTGACGCTTTCGGGAAATTATTAGACAGGATAAACAGGCACTAGGCATTAGGCAATAGGCACTAGGCATTAGGCACTAGGCATTAGGCACTAGGCACTAGGCACTAGGCATTAGGCATTAGGCACTAGGCATTAGGCACTAGGCATTAGGCACTAGGCATTAGGCACTAGGCATTAGGCACTAGGCACTAGGCACTAGGCATTAGGCATTAGGCACTAGGCACTAGGCATTAGGCATTAGGCATTAGGCATTAGGCACTAGGCATTAGGCAAAAGGCATTAGGCATTAGGCAATAAGCAACAGTCAATAGGCTTTATAACGGAGGTTTATTAAGTTTTAAATTTTATAATTAAAAATAAAGTTATCAATTTGAACCTAATGCCTAATGCCTAATGCCTATTGCCTATTGCCTTCGCTGATGAATAAACCGGAAAGTTAAATGTTATTAATGTGTAAATGAAAATTATACTGAATAATACCGATGAATATTTTCAGGCTGAGAGCATGAGTATATCGGACTTGCTGAAAATCAAGAATTTCACTTTTAAAATGCTGGTGATCAAAGTAAACGGGAAACTGGTTAAGAATGAATTGCGCGACAGCACTTTTCTGAAAGATGGAGACAATGTCACGGTGTTGCACCTGATCAGCGGAGGCTGACTTTATTCCTCTTCGATGTAAAAGATATCTTCCCCGTTCTTTTTCATGAGGTATTTCTCACGGGCAAATTTTTCAAGGTTCTCATCCTTGGTGAGTTCTTTCAGTTGCTGCCTGTCTTTTTCCATTTGAACTTTGTAGTATTCTTTCTGCTTTTTCAGGTCGTTCAGCATCCTGAAATTATTGTAACGGTTATATAAGGCATCGCTGTCGAAGAACATAAGCCAGACAACAAAAATCATCATGGTCAGCAGGTACTTGTTCCTGACCACCGGTGCAAAAATCCCTGCGATTTTCTTTAATTCCATGACCGGTAATTTTCTGCAAAGATATGGATAATATTTTCCGGTCAATTAACTTTCACCTGATTTTTTACTTTTATTAAAAAAGTTAATTTGATGGAATAACTAATTAGGTATATAGGCTGTAGGCTTTTAGGCTATCAGGGTAAGTATCAGGTACCATTTGCCTTTGTTAACTCAAAATTCAAGTTTATTAGCCAGTAAGAATCAAATTGAACCTGGGGGATGCAGATTTTTTCCGAGAAAGTCCATAGGACTTAAATCTTTGTAGCCCCGGGCGAAGACCGGGGTCGATATGCCCACCCCCATTTGTTTTCCGGCTTCGCAGGTTTGATTTTGTTTTGAAACAACAAGCTTCCAGCGAAGCCGGCGCAACCATCACCACAAATAGTTAAACCGATGGTTAATTATGGTTGAGTTTTGTTAAGTAAATTGGTATTCTATTGTAAATATGTTGGTTATTGGTTAATTTTTTTGTTCATGGTTATCCCTAACATGGACAAGCCAGAACCAAACAAGAAATCACAAATCTCAAAATACAAATAACAATTAAATATCAATCAACAAAATGACAAATTTAAAGTAGTTAGTTTCGTATTTGAAATTTTATAATTGTTTATTATTTGTTTTTTGTGATTTGTTTTTTGTAATTTTTTGCCAAAACGCGTCAAGATTTTAGAAATAAAATCCTAATGACACACCGGTTTATCCATGAACGGATACCGGTAATCTTCAGGAGGAAGGAATGTTTCCTTGATGGTACGCGGTGAAACCCAGCGCAGCAGGTTCAGATAAGAACCGGCTTTATCGTTTGTGCCTGACATGCGTGCACCGCCAAATGGCTGCTGTGCCACCACCGCACCGGTAGGTTTATCATTGATGTAGAAATTGCCGGCTGCATTGACCAATAATGTGGTGGCCTGTTCAATGGCATACCTGTCTAAGGCAAACACCGAACCCGTGAGGGCATAAACGGAGGTCCTGTCAATCAGTTTAATGGTTTGCTCAAATTCATTTTCAGGGTAGACATAAATTGTCACTACCGGGCCAAAAAGTTCCTGTTCCATGGTCTCATAATAAGGGTCGAATGCCTGGATCACCGTTGGTTGTATGAAATATCCCACCGATTTATCGTAACCACCGCCTGCAATGATCTCTGCCTTATCCTTATTTTGCTTTGCCCTGTCAATATATCCGGCCAGTTTGTCAAAGGAAGCCTCATCGATCACTGCATTGATAAAACTAGAGAAATACTCGGGCGCGCCGGTCTTGAACGTCGACATCTGGCTGATGATCAATTCTTTTATTTCAGGCCATAAGTTTGATGGAAGGTAGATTCTTGAAGCAGCCGAACATTTCTGTCCCTGGTATTCAAATCCTCCGCGGGTTATTGCCGTAGCTACCTGCAAGGCATTGGCTGAAGGATGTGCAAGGATGAAATTCTTTCCACCGGTTTCACCTACAATCCTGGGATATGATTTGTAAAGATGCAGGTTATTGCCGATGGTCTTCCATATCTGCTGAAAAACTTCGGTGGAGCCGGTAAAATGGATCCCAGCAAAATCAGGATGGGAAAATATTACATTACCTGCTTCCGGCCCCGAAACATAAACAAGATTTATAACACCATCGGGCAGGCCGGCTTCCCTGAAAATTTCCATGATCACCTTTGCTGAATAAATCTGGGTATTCGACGGTTTCCACACAATGGTATTTCCCATCATGGCAGGCGCTGAGGGCAGGTTACCGCAGATAGATGTAAAATTGAAGGGAGTAAGTGCAAATACAAAGCCTTCCAACGGCCGTTGTTCGAGGCGGTTCCATATATCTTTGGAGGATTCGGGTTGTCTTGAGTATATTTCACTCATGTATTTCACATTGAACCTGAGAAAATCCGCAAACTCGCAGGCAGCATCAATTTCAGCCTGGTACACATTCTTGGATTGACCTAACATGGTAGCGGCATTAATGCGTGATCTGTACGGACCGGCTACCAGGCTGGCCGCTTTCAGGAAAATGGCAGCCCTGTATTGCCATGATATTCCTGCCCACCTGGCTTTGGCTGCCAGTGCAGCATCTATTGCCATCTGAACATGGGACGCATCTCCCTTGTGATAATAACCCAGGGTATGAGCAATTTTGTGGGGCGGATGAATCCTGACCAGGTTCCCTGTGCGAACTTCCTGATCTCCAATGTACATAGGAATTTCAATCTCAGCGGAGAGCATTTCACCCAGTGTTTTCTTAAGATTTACCCTTTCCGTAGTACCCGGGGCATAACTAAGCACCGGCTCATTATATGCCGGCGGAACATGAAATATGTTATCTGACATAATATTAATTTATTTCCAGACTAACAATTGAGGTGGTTATATGTTTATTTGGAATTTATTAAGCGCTTATTTCTGAAATCTTGACGCGTTTTGGCAAAAAATTCCAAAAAACAAATCACAAAAATCAAATAATAAACAATATCAAAATTTCAAATACGAAACAAACTACTTTGAATTTGTCATTTTGTTGATTGATATTTATTTGTTATTTGTATTTTGTGATTTGTGATTTCTTGATTGAATCTGGCTTGTCCAGGTTAGGAATTATGAGTGATAAGTGATGAGTCAAAAGTCACATGTCATATATCAGTTTTCTGCGATAACACATTTGATCGTTTTAAATATTTTGTTGTCTTGCATAAGGCGAATAAAATACAGCCCACAAGGTAAGTTATCACGGTGCAAAGTAATTGTTTGTCCTGAAATATTATTTATCTGTTTTACCTGTTGTCCGGTCGAATTGTAAATTGTCAGGGTTGCATCATTTAAAAATTTGTCTGTCTGTAAAGTTGTTTCAGTTGAAAATGGATTTGGAAATAAAAAGATGTTTCCTGATGTTTCCCGGAATTCATGTATAGATAAGACTATATTGATATAACAGTCATTGTAATTTTGATTGTTCCAGAAAACAGTGTCATTGATTTTGTAACAAGTCAAAAATAATGAATCAGGAATTTCTGTAGAGAATAAAACAGGATTAGCCGGGAATAGCGGTCCATGAACACTTCCGATTCCTTCTATCCAGATTTCTTTTAAGATAGAAAATCCCATTATTGGTTCTGAAAAAAAGAATCTTTTATGATAATTTCCGTCAATAATAATACTGTCAAGGTTCGTAACAAATAAATAAGAGTATGCCTCGCCAATATCATATTTGACGGAGTCTCCGGAATGTAAGTTAAAATTGTAGATTGTATCCTGATTGAATAAAGTATCCATGTAAAACACTAAGTTGTTTGCGGTTCTCAAATATCCTGCTTTTGTTAAATTAGATGAGGCAGAGAAATCTGAGTCAGGAGTAAAATACATTTTTGACCACAAAACGCCGTTAATTAAAGTGTCCCCTTTATAACCGTATATTTTGGTAAGGGTTGAAACAAAGTCAGGATACTGCTGAGTCGCAGCAGGAAACGTCTTTGCCACATTCCAGGTTGCATTTGTGTCAACAAAGCTAATGCTACTTTGACCTAAACAGTTTACAGAAATAATCAATAAAAGAAATATTAATATTTTCATGATTATTGGTTTTAATTACGGATAAAAAGCAGATTTCATGTTGTAAAGTTAGCAAAAATAAAATAGAACGCTGATGACGCAGATTGTTATGATTATTTAAGATTTATCTGATGTCAATGATTATTCGTGTTTATCATAATTATCAGCGTTATCTGCGTTCCATTATTAACAAATTGACATTGATTTATAATTTATCCCTCATGCCGTGAGGTATTATAAATCCTGAAAATATTACGTGTTACCTGTGCGTAATACCCCTCACGCCGTAAGGGGCTACTATTTCAACCACTTATCCAGCCAGGCGAAGAAGGTGCGCTGCCAGAGGATGCCGTCCTGGGGTGAGAGTACCCAGTGGCTTTCCTCGGGAAAATAGAGGAATTCGGCAGGTACATTGCGGAGTACGGCAGCATTAAAGGCGCTCATGCCCTGTGTATATGGGATCCGGAAGTCTTTTTCACCATGAATGACCAGGATGGGAGTATCCCAGTTCTGGATGAATTTATCCGGTGAGTTTTCATAAGAACGCCGGGCAATTTTATTATTCTTATCCCAGAAAGGGCCGCCCAGGTCCCAGTTCACGAACCACATCTCTTCGGTTTCCAGGTATTGTGCTTCAAGATTGAACATGCCATCGTGGGCAATAAATGCCTTGAAACGTTTATTATGATGACCAGCGATCCAGTACACTGAGAATCCGCCATAGCTTGCGCCTACTGCTCCGAGGTGGCCTTTATCCACAAAAGGTTCTTTTGATACCTCATCAATGGCAGAGAAATAGTCCTTCATATTCTGGCCGCCGTAATCACCGCTGATCTGCTCGTTCCATTCCTTGCCGAATGACGGAAGTCCCCGGCGATTGGGAGCTACAATGATATAACCGTTGGCAGCCATTATCTGAAAATTCCACCGGTAGCTCCAGAACTGGCTTACCGTGCTCTGCGGACCGCCCTCGCAATACAGCAGGGTCGGATATTTTTTTGACTTGTCAAAATGGGGAGGATAGATCACCCAGGTAAGCATTTCCTTGTTATCCGTTGTTTTGATCCAGCGGCTGGTTACTTCGCCCATCTTCAGCTGATCGAGGATAGGTTTATTCACGAATGATAACTGGGTTTCCTTACCGGTTGCGATATCCACAGAGAAAATCTCGGTAGGCATTGACATGGACTGCCTGGAACCGATCAGGACATTGCCGGCAACGGTAAATTCACGGTAATCATGAATGCCATTGGTAATACGGCTTATCTTCCCGTCAGCCACATTCAGCCTGTACAATTCTTCCGTGGCTTTGACACCGCTGATAAAATATACGGCCTTGCTGTCGTCCGACCAGCAAAGGCTGCCTGCGTTCTGGTCAAAATCTTTAGTGTAATCGGTTTTTGTTCCTTTCTCAGCATCAAAAATGAAAAGCCTGTTTTTATCGGATTCATAACCATCACGTTCCATACTTTCCCAGGCAATTTTCTTTCCATCGGGTGAGTACACGGGCGCAACATCATATCCCATCATCCCTTCAGTGAGATTGGTAGTCTTTTTTGTATCAATATTGTAAATGAAAATATCAGAATTGGTCGATAGTGAATAGACTTTGCCTGTCTGATGTTTGGAGGTGTAAACAATGTTTTTACCATCATGGCTGAAGTTAATCTGTTCCATACCTCCGAAAGGCTTCAACGGACTGTCGAATCGTTCGTCCTTCATAATATCCACGGGGTTAATCACTTTTCCATCATTATAATCAGCATAATAGACATGACTGTAAGTATAATCTGACCAACTGTCCCAGTGACGGTACATCAGATCGGTCTCTAATCTGGCGTTTGCCTTGGGCAGGTCAGGATACATGTCATTTACCGATTTGTCGAGCTTCACATTTTTTATGTAAAGAATTTTTTTCCCTTCGGGTGAATATTTAAAATCATTGATACCGCCATCAATGTTTGTTACCTGTATCTGACCGGAACCATCGGGATTCATTTCCCATAGCTGTGTATCACCGCTTTTTGAACTGATGTAACCTATCTTTTTCCCATCCGGGCGCCACAGGCCGGTCATTTTAGCATCGGTTGATTCAGTGATCTTTTTCGGGCTTCCTCCTTTCAGAGGTATGGTATAAAAATCGTTCTCCCCTTTATTCAGTTCCTTATCAAAATACTTTACCGCGTATAAAATCGTAGATTTATCGGGAGATACTTCCACATTGCTGATACGACCGAACGACCACAACACTTCAGGCGTCATCAGGTCGGAAGTAAGTTTGAGTTCCGGGGCTTTAATGATCTTGGCCGCAGGGGTTTCTTTTTTAACCTCCTTACAACAGGAGAACATCATAAACGTGGCTATTACAGCCATAACGGGAAAAAGGAATAATTTTCTCATCTTATTATTTTTTTCAATGTTTGTAACTAATAAGGTTATTTAGACTGTAGGCTGTTAGACTGTTAGGATTTTAGGCTGTAGACTATTAGACTGTCAGACTGTAGGTATTTTGAGTTATAAGGATATGCAGAAAGTTTATAAAGTTTATAAAGTTCGTAAAGTATACAAAATAGAAATTATCATATTAACTTATTAACACATTATCACATTTTCAAATCTTCAAATCTTCAAATTTTCAAATTCCTTTATCCATTTGCCGATTACCTTGTTCTTTCAATCCTGATGCCCACTTCGGAGATATCTTCCAGGTTCTCTACGCGCATGGCCTGTTCGATGTTGAATGTATAAACTCCGGCACGCGGAAATTTTACATTTTTTTTATATAGCATTTTGTTATTGTAAATATCGCCTATTCCACTGCCTTTCCATTTTCCTGTTTCGTCTGCCAGGTTACATTCGATGGTATCACGCACCAGCTTTTTATCAGGTGATTGGATGGTAATAAACAGGAAGAGATTACAAAAGTTATAATTGCTTTTATTCCGGATATCAATCAGAATATTATTCACTGAAACAGTATCCGTGACATTAACCCGGAAATTAAGAATATTATTCCTGTTCCAGGATGATCCGGGGATACTTTTAATTTCTTCATATACTCTTCGTGAGTCACATGAAAATAACACAAGTACGACTGATAACAGAAGGAGCCGGCTGTGCAGGTTTGCTCTCATTGAATCCGGTTATTCTGATTGTTTTCAGTGTTCTGGTCGTTCTCTTTATTCTGTTTAGGCTGGTCAGGTTCATTGGTTTGATTTGACTGATTGGTCTGGTTAGTTTGATTATGAAGGTTAGTTTGGTTATTCTGATTATTTCTGTAATTATTGTTTTGTTTATTCCTGTTTGGATTCTGGCGTCTTTTCTCTTTTCTGTCAAAGCGGGTCAGGCTATCCTGGCCTACCACATTTTCATAATCCAACTCCTGTCTCATTTCTCCTTCCATTTCAATATCGCTGAGGTCTTCAGGAATGATATTCTGCTTATTTTGCCTGATAATATCCTTCACTTTTTCAATACTTACAGGGACAAGATTGGTAGGGTTATCCTTGTCAAAGCTGTACCACATGATTTTGCGGAAAATATCATTTTTCTGGTGATAGGCTGCACCCTGCTGGGTCTGGAGTATGATGCCGGGGTCGGGGAAATCTTTTTGTGCTTCAATGTAGCAATCTACTTCATAGTTGAGACAGCATTTTAGTTTTCCGCATTGCCCTGCCAGTTTCTGGGGATTTAGGGATAATTCCTGGTGACGGGCAGAATTGGTTGTTACCGACACGAAGTTGGTGATAAAGCTGGAGCAGCATAATTCCCTGCCACAGGGACCCAGTCCTCCAAGGCGGCCGGCTTCCTGTCGTGCACCGATCTGCCTCATCTCGATCCTGACCTTCAGTTTATCGGCCAGCACCTTGATGAGTTCGCGAAAATCAAGCCGTTCATCTGCAATATAATAAAAAATGGCTTTTGTTTTATCACCCTGGTATTCCACATCGCCGATCTTCATACTTAGATTAAGCCTTTCGGCTTCAATACGGGCAAGGTAACGGGTAGCTTCTTCCGAATCAATGGCTTCTTTCCATTTTTCGAGGTCTGTTGACTTGGTTTTACGATACACTTTTAACAGATCTGCAATATTCAGGTCGTATTTCTTTAACTGTTTTAGAACCAATTCACCAGTAAGGGAAACTATTCCGATATCATGTCCTGATGCAGCTTCAACAGCCACAATATCGCCCCTTTCAAGCTTCAATTCATTAACATTCAGAAAAAAACCTTTGCGTGTATTTTTAAACCTTACTTCTACTACATTCACCTGGCCTGTTTCCGGTACATCCTTCAGCCAGTCATTCACATCCAGTTTAGATGCACAGCCACATTGGGCCAGGGGCGGTTTTACCACTTCACCGTTTATTATATAGCAGCCTCTTAATGTATTTTTGTAATCAAGCATCGTTTCACAGATAAAATGATGCAAATTTAATATTTAACGGTAATTATATTAATTTTAGAATTACGATTTACGATTTACGAATAAAATCAAATGATATTTAGTGGATTAAACAAAATGTAGGTAATAAATAAATTTCGGTTAATATAAGCATTGGGCAGTTTTAAATATTGGCTAACATGCTGATATTGTGTAATAATTCAGGCAATAGGCATTAGGCAACAGGCAATAGATTTGTTGAAAAATAGAGTCCGCATTACATACATTAATATCAGGGCTAAATCCCCCGGTTGCGTAGTGAGTCCACATCCCCCGGCCTGAAGGCCAGGGTTAATAATCAGAACAAAATACTTGTCTGACAATTAGGTTGATGTATGGAATTCTAATGATCCGACTGATATGCAGACCCCGGAGGGGTCACATCTTTGTAGCCCCGGGTCACGATCCGGGGTTAGCAAGATCCCACCCATTGGTTTCCGGCTTCGCATGTTTGATTTGATTTTGAAACAACCAACCGTCAGCGAAGCCGGCACAACCAGCATCAAAATGTCCGGAATCTCCGGGTTATTTTCAAAAAAATCTGAAAAAATATTTGGAAATCAGAATAATCAATAAAAATCTTGTTTAACTTTGTGTTGTTATTTGTAAGTTTCTGAATGCAAGTCAGTAAAAACAAGAACATGAAAAAATTTCTATTCCTGATGATGATTTCTTTTAGCATTGATTCATTTTCGCAATCAGTACAGTTTAATAATGCATATTTGCCTCAATTGTTACAAAATCAATTTATAATGACTGCACGAAGTATGATTATTACCGACTCATGTTATTTGATTTCTGGCAATTTAGTTGGTGATAGTTGTGGCGTATATTTAGCAAAAGTTAATCTTTCGGGTAATTTAGTTTCTTTTAAGAATTTAGGATTTGGTTATGAAATTAGAAATAGTATCGTTAGAACAAACAATGGTTATTTATGTGTGGTGTGGAAAGATTTATCTGGTTGCCTGGTTAAAATAAATGAGCAATTAGATACTCTGTGGACAAGAGAGTATCATCTTAGTAATAATATCACACTGAGTAATAATATCACAAATTTTAATTCTATAATTAAAACCTCGGACAATTCTTATGTAATAACAGGGCGTATATTTATTAATGATTTTCAAGCAATAATACTAAAAGTTGATAGTCTGGGAAATATTATCTGGCAAAAGTCTTACGGTGGAAATGGAGATGAGGATATGACTTGTGTCATTGAGACATCTGATAAAGGATTTTTACTTGGTGGCACTACAACAAGTTATCCTCCTCCCGGTCATGAAAACTTAAACGACTGGTATGTGATAAAAACAGATAGTTTAGGTAATATGCTATGGCAGAAACATTTTGGAAATCTGTTATATGATGAATGGCAGGGGGTATTTGGCTTATGTGAAGCTAATATTGGTTATTTTGTAACAGGATGGTATTCAGTTGATGAAACTAATATGGTGGATTTTAGTGGTCATGCTATCTCAGTAGTGTTAAAATTAAGTACCGGTGGACAACTTCTTTGGCAAAGAAAATATGGAAGTGGTAGAGATTTTGGATACCAATGGCCGGGTTTTAGTGATATAGCAAAAATTAACCAAAATGAATATTTATTGTCAAGTGAAGAACGTGTCGGATCAAACTTTATAATTAATTCAACTGGGGATTTATTGTGGAAAAGGCATTATTTAATGTATCCATGGCCTGATACATTAACAGGAGGTGGATTTGAATCATCTTATATAGCTTCAGATGATGGATTTGTCAGTTATGGTTATGGTGCTTCAAATATTAATCCAATAAATCATTTTTGGCTTATAAAAACCGATAAATATGGTTGTGATGGAGAAACAAGTTGTCTTGATACTTCGCTGGCAATAAGATTGAAGCCACATGACACCACGGTTGTAGCAGGTCATAGTGTTAAAATCCTGTTATATGCTGATAATGGTCATGCACCACTTACAGCCAGTTATTCAACCAATGTTTCCAATTATCCGGTGTATTTATCTTTTAATTATCCGGTTGATTCCATTGAAGTAATACCAATGCATGATACCGTCATTAAAGTAAGGGTGAATGACCAGTGGTATCACTTTGTCACGGATTCAGCTATAATTCATGTAGCGCCGCTATTCATAAATAATATAACCGGATTGCCTGAAATCACCGTATCACCGAACCCGGCAAGGGATTTTCTTTACATAAACGGCATGGTAAATCCGGAAGTAAAAATATATTCCATCACTGGTCAAAAACTAACAGATACCAAAGGGAATAAAATTGATATCAGAAACCTGACCGATGGAGCATATTTGTGTAAAGTCGGCGTAAAGACCTTGAAATTTTTCGTTTTGAGGTAATTATTTTAATACAATTATATTTTCATGATCTGGGCTAAAGCCCCCGGATGTGTAGAGAGTCAGCATCCCCCGGCCTGAAGTTCGGGGTTAATATTACCTACATTAATGTCAGGGCTAAAGCCACCGGTTGCGTAGTGAGTCCGCATTCTCTGGCCTGAAGGCCAGGGTTAATAGTTTATAATAGATACTGATCTAATGCATAGGTCGATACATGATCAGTACTAACCCCTGCATTCATGCAGGGGACAGCAACGACGGATAATCTTAGGTGCTTAAGACAGCAAACTTACCAACATGTTGTCGCTAATCATAATCCAGTGAAACGGATTTAATTTTCAAATTTGCACATTTGCACATTTTCAAATTAATTTAGGGCTTTAGCCTTGCATTTTTCCATTAATTTTCTTCATGAACTCTGAACTTGCTACATTTGCATCCATATGCCTGTTAATATGAAACTGCTGAATACAATTGCGCTTGTAATATTTTCATTTTCCATTTACGGACAGAATGAATTTATTCTGAAAATCAACGTGAAAGGATTGCCTGGCAAGGTTATTTACCTTGCTGATTTTTACGGAGACAAAAACAAATTTATCGATACAACGGTCACCAACGCTTATGGCACGGCAACCTTCGTGATGAACGACAGCCGCCAGCCTGGTATGTACCACATTGTTTTTGACAAAGACAGGTTTGCCGATGTCATCTATAACCGCGAAGATATCACTGTTTCGACGGTTGCCTCAAATCCCATGGACAGCCTGGTGGTTGAGTCATCCACTGAAAATAAAATATATTATGGTTTTCTTCACTATGACCAGGAATACGAGCTTAAGGACGGATTGCTGAATTCCCTGGTTGAGATGTACCCCCGGAAAGAAGCTTTTTATAAGCAATCGGTGGATGAGTACAACAGGGTACAGAAAGACAGGGATGATGAAATTGCAAGGATATCAGCCAGCTACCCCGATGCTTTTGCCACTAAGTTTGTAAAGTTGCAGAAGCTGCCTTATATTGATCCAGCCATGAAAGAGTCAGACAGGTTCAGTTATCTCAAACTTCATTTCTTCGATTACACTGATTTTAATGATGTGAATCTGTTGCGCAGCGATGCCTATACCAATAAAGTGATCAACTATCTGAAACTTTACAGCAACCGTCAGTTAAACCAGGCACAGCTTGAAGACCAGTTCAGGATTGCAGTTGATATTATCCTCGAATCTGCTGCCAAAGGTAACAGACTGGTATACGATTACATTGTCGATTACCTGACGCGTGGATTTGAAAAGTTTGGCTTTGATAAGGTCAATCTTCACATTGCCGAAAAATACAAGGAGCAAAGTGCATGCGAGAATGAAGCACGTAAAAGTGATCTGCAGACAAGACTTGAAAATTACCAGAAACTGGCGGAGGGAAAAATTGCTCCCGAATTTGAAATACCTGATGATAAAGGGAATAAAATTAGCATGGCCAGCGTGAAGACTGATTACACGGTACTTCTGTTCTGGGCAAGCTGGTGTCCTCATTGTGCATCCATGCTTCCTGATATCAATACCATCTATGAAAGCCAGACTATTAAAAAATTCGAGATCATCGCTTATTCTCTCGATAATGAAGAAGCCGATTGGCGGAATGCCCTTGCAAAAGGCAACTTCACATGGATCAGCTGTTGTGATTTTAAAGGATGGAACAGTAAAATATCTGTGGATTATAACATCTATGCCACACCAACGATGTATGTGCTTGATAAAAACCGTAAGATTATTGCCAAACCCATCACACCGGATCAATTGAGGGATGCGGTCAAACTCCTGAAATAATGTGTTAATGTGTCAATGTGATAATGTGATAATGTGACAATGTGTTAATGTATTAATGTGACAATGTGATAATGTGTACTTTACAAACTTTATGAACTTTATAAACTTTATGAACTTTCAACTTATTCTCATCCCCGCTGTTATTTTTCTATTCTTATCCTGGCATCAACAGCTACTACCTTATCCTGTTTTCCTAATAATGGATTAATGTCCATCTCGTAAATTTCGGGAGCTGCTTCCACCAGCGCTGATACACGGGTGATAATTTCGGCAAACAATTCTTCATTAATGGGTTCCTGGCCCCTGGCGCCCTTGAATACCTTATAACCTTTGAGCCTTGTCATCATATCATGTGCTTCGTTCAATGACAGCGGGGCTAATCCTGCAACCACATCTTTTAATATCTCAATGAATATGCCGCCTAATCCGCACATCACCAGGTGTCCGAATTTCTCTTCACGTTTAGCGCCAATGAAAAGTTCAGTGCCGGAGAGCATAGGCTGCATAAGGATAGCAGTAGTTTCGGGTATCATGATCATCCTGTTGAATTCTGAAACCACGGTGGCTTCGTTTTTCACATTCAGTGCCACGCCGCCCACATCGGATTTATGAACCGGGCCAACTACTTTCATTACCAAAGGATAGCAAAGTTTCCTGGCAATAGAGACAGCATCTTCAACGGAACTGACTACTGCCTCTCCTGAACGTGGAATACCTGCAGCATCGAGCAAATCCCGGACAGCATCCGGGGCAAGGTACCCATTTCCTGCAGAGTCAATGATACTGCGTATTTTGCTATGATCGGTCACCGGACGCTGAAAATCAACTGCCGCAGGCAGAGGATTATGAAAGACTTTAGCAAGTGCATATCCAAGCAAAACCTCATCCTGGAAATATATCCTGCCTTTGTCAAGGAAGTGCCTGATTTCGTCGCTGGCAGAATTGACAGAGGGCAATACCGGATAGATAGGTTTCCCGGCTGTTTTCATTTTCAAATGGATCATGTCATAGGCATCATAAACCCTTGTCAGTCCTGTAGTGCCAAAGATGATCACCATAGCGTCGATGTTGTCAAAGCGTTTATCCACGCAGTCAATGATATTACCTAACTGCTCGGCAGTGCCGGTTGCCAGGAAATCGATCGGATTGGCAACTGATGAACCGGGATTGAGAGTTGCCAGCAATTCATTGGCTGCCGGGCTGTTAATATGAGGAACATTCATGCCTCCATCTGAAAGTGCATCGGTAAGCATCACCGCGGGGCCGCCGGCATGAGTGATAATGGCAATATTGGAACCCTTCATCTCCTTGTGATGGAATACTGAAGCCACATAGATCAGTTCGTCCCTGCCATAGCATCTTACGATCCCGGCTTTACGGAATAGCGCATCAGCAGCAGCGTCGGAGCTTGCGAGGGCGCCTGTATGTGAAGAAGCGGCACGCTTGCCGGCCTCTGATGTACCCGCCTTGATTGCGGCAATTTTACATCCTTTATTTATGAGCGAACGGGCATGTTTAAGCAACATGGCCGGCCTCGAAATATTTTCGATATACAAAAGTTTTACCCGTGGACTTTTAGCAGGGTCAAAGGTTTCATCCATGTATTCCAGTATCTCCTCGATACCAAGCTGGGCGCTGTTTCCCACCGAGAATATGCGTGCAAAGGGCAGCCCTTTTGGTATACCGGCTTCCATGATAAAACAGGCAGTGGCGCCTGAACCGGAAATAAAATCGCACCCTTTCAGGTTAAGTTTTGGTATCGGACTGGTGAAAACCCCGTGGTATTCGGGAGTCAGGGCGCCAATGCAATTCGGACCGAGCAGTGAACCACCCACACTTTCGATGATCTCTACAATTTTACTTTCTAAATTTTTTCCTTCAGCACCTTCTTCGCTAAACCCGGCTGAAAGAATGATAAATGCTTTTGTTTTCTTATTCTTTGTAAGAATTTCCACTGTTTCCACTGCAAATTTTGAAGCAATGGCTATGATTGCCAGGTCAACAAACGGAAGTTCATGAACAGAACAGTAAGTTTTCTGACCCTGGATATCGGTTTCTTTAGGGTTTACCACGTAAATATCTCCGTGGAATTTTCCGTCTATCAGGTTTTTCAGCACCCGTCCGCCGGGTTTCCTGATATCGTTCGAACCGCCCACTACTACTATGCTGTAAGGGAATAAAAGCTTTTCATTGATCATACCAGTGCATTTTATTGATAACGCAAAAGTAGGCCACTAAACAGAAATAATTATGCTGCATAACACGGCCATATTTAAAGCTGTTTTGAATTTATTAATATCTCAAAATTTTGCCATATATTACTTTTTACCCGCCCCTAACCCCTCCCTGCGAGCAAGGAGGGGAAGTGATTTATGCGAATTTTGCTTACATTACATAGCGAACAATCCCCTCCCTGCCAGCCTACTCTTTATACACATCTTTTCAGTATTACTCTAAGATATTGATTATTACTTTCTTTTGCAACTACCAAAAGAAAGTAATCAAAGAAAAGTCACCGCTGCAGATGAATTTGCTGAATTCTACAGAAAATTTGTCTTCACG
>JAPLDU010000112.1 GCA_026391255.1 Bacteroidia bacterium
GCCTCCTTTCTGCAAATCTTTACTCTCATAAGGAAATCCTTTTTACTCAACGATTCATTTGCCTCAATATAATTTGCACCTACCGAACCAGAAGCTCTGACAATCTGTTTGCTATCCTCAATGTTCGATATATTATTTGGAAGTTTCTTTATATATAATCTTACTCGTTTTGCAAAGTGAAAAGTCCTTTCTTCTAAATCATACACCGGTTTTGAATTTGTCATTTTGTTGATTGATATTTATTTGTTATTTGTATTTTGAGATTTGTGATTTCTTGTTTGGTTCTGGTTTGGCCAGGTTGGGGAGTTCATGACAATTATTTTAACCAGAGAAGTTAAAAGTTCATAAAGTTTGTAAAATTGAAGGTACTAGGCACTAGGCATTAGGCAATAGATTGGTAAGAATAAATTATATCAGGAATTTCAAATAAAATATATATTTTGCCATATTCATAATTATCTTTTTTCAGTATATCATTATTGAACATCATAGTAAAATTAAAAAGCCTTCAGCCTGAAAGTACGAAACTATTGCCTATTGCCTAATGCCTAATGCCTATTCGGCTATCTCAATAATAGGAGTTTCATCTTCATCTGCCTGGTCCAGGACTTTTCTCGACTGATTTACGGGAAGTTCCTGTACGGCTTTCAGTTTACGTTCTATTACCCGTGAACGGGTGCTTGCCTGTTCAATGACATTGCTGGCATCCTGTAGTTTTTTCTGTGTTTTCTGAAGAATATCCCCGAACTGGCTGAACTGTGTTTTAATGGCGCCCAATAATTCCCATACCTCGCCCGATCTTTTTTCAATGGCCAGTGTTCTGAAACCCATCTGCAGGCTGTTCAGCAATGCCGACAGTGTGGTAGGCCCGGTAATGACTATCTTATATTCGCGCTGAATGGTCTCGAACAGCCCGATGTTACGCAATACCTCGGCATATAAGCCTTCGAAAGGCAGGAACATGATGGCAAAATCCGTGGTATGTGGCGGATCCAGGTATTTATCACGAATTTCTTTCGCTGATAATTTGATGCGGTTAGCCAGCGCTTTTGTTTTTTCTTCGATCATTGGAATATTGCCCTGATCGTAGGCATCGAGCAGCATCTGGTAATCTTCGGTCGGAAATTTGGAGTCGACAGGCAGCCAGACATACTCAGCATTATTGTCTCTTCCCGGCAGCTTCACTGCGAATTCCACAAGTGCCGCGCTGCCTTCTTTTGTTTTCACATTTGTTCCATATTGTTCAGGAGTGAGCAACTGTTCCAGCAGGTTGCCAAGCTGGTACTCGCCCAGCACCCCTTTTGTCTTAACATTGGATAGTACTTTTTTCAGGTCACCGACACCGGTTGCCAGGGTTTGCATTTCACCAAGTCCTTTATGCACCTGCTCAAGCCGCTCGCTCACCTGCTTGAATGATTCTCCCAAGCGCTTTTCAAGGGTGGTCTGGAGTTTTTCGTCAACAGTGGCACGCATCTCGTCTAATTTTTTGGAATTCTCATCCTGTAATGTTTTGAGCCTGGTTTCCACTGTTTCACGCATTTTCTCCAATTTCTGTTCACTGGCCTGGGCCTGCTTATTCTGGTTTTCAGCCAGATCAGAGAATTTCTGGCGCTGATAATCGCTGAAATCACTGATCTTTTTATCTAAGTTTGTACTAAAGGTTTCGAGCTGGCTCTTTTGTAAACCTGATATTTCCGTCATTCTTTGCAGTACGGAGTCCCCAAACTGTTTGAACGAGTTATTCAGTTCCTCGCGCAATTCCTTTGACTGCCGGTTCCATTCTTCACGATTACGTGTTATCTCGTCTTTGACTGAATTTTCTATCTTTCCAAATTCTTTTTCAAGTACCAGTAAGTCACTTTTCCATACAGAATTCTGGTCAGTTCCCTTTGCAAGTGCCAACCTGATCAGCAGAGAAACACCGGTTAGCAGGAGAATTGTCGTGATGATTAAAAGAACTTCATTCATAAATTAGGCATTAGGCATTAGGCAATAGGCATTAGGCAATAGGCAATAGTCTTCGGACTTTCAGGCTGAAGGCTTTTTAATTTTACTATAATATTGAATAATGATATACTGTGATATACTGATAAATATGAATATGGCAAAATATATATTTTATCATTGTTGTCCGGTTAAAATGTTTGAGATTCTTCGCTTCGCTCAGAATGACAAGCTGTTCTGTTGATTTATTAGGGAGTGAGGTTACTGGAGGCGAAGCCTCTGGTAACCCCACTCTTCCATCTCTTAAATGCTTGTCATTCCGAGCGAAACGAAGTGTAGCGAGGAAACTAAGTTTTGTTTTGTTATTTTTACCGGACAATATTGATATTTTATTTCAAATACCAGATATTATTTATTCTTACTAATCTAATGCCTATTGCCTAATGCCTTCAACTTTATGAACTTTATAACTTTATGAACTTTTAACTAGTTTGAAACTTCATTCAATTACTGCGAATTTCCGGATGAATTTTTTCTTCTCACTGATCAACATACAGTAAAACAATCCAGGACCGGTGACAATCTTACTGAAGGACAGGCTGTTCAATCCGGGACTTAAGCGTTCGTTGTCCACGGGTGCAAAAATATAACTGCCAGTCAGATCATAAATGATTATGGAAGCGCGGCAGGTATCGCTGCAGAAATAGCTCAGTTTAATCCTCGGAAAACCGGTTGGTGAATAAATATCCGAAAGGTATAGCGTTCTAAGGTCATGTGTCTTTGGATCAACCAGGTATCTGTGTTCATTAAAAACCGAATCGATAAAGGAAAATGATACTGCCAGCCTGGTGTCTAACTTATTGGAATGATTGCCCTGATAAGCCACAAACCGGTGAGGTAATCCAAGTTGTTTAAGAGAGTCATCAAATCCCCGGTTGAACTCCAGGAAGTGAAATTCGTCAATTGTGCCACAATCAAAGTAAATTGCAGGCAGATCATCCGGCAACATAATTTTTGCCAGAAAAACCGGATCCTCTTCTCTCCATTTGTCCATGATTTTGGGAATGAATTTCCCGTATTGGCTGATGGGAAAATCAACACAGTAAGGTTTTTTTGAAGGGTTAGGAGAAAGGCCACCGGCAATGGTAAACATCAGGTTCGTATTAGGTTTGTCATTGGCAGGAGAGAATCGGTACGGAGGTTTTCCGCCGGCTTCTTTCAGGATATCAGGAAGCCAAAGAGAAAATTTGCTGAAGTCGGGACAACCGCTCAGGGACGCCACTGCACCAAATGTTTCAGGATATTTCAACCCCAACTTTAATGGGCCGAATCGGTAAATGATATAATATCTTTAACAATAAAATCCTCGTAATTACCATAGAGAGTCGAATTTGAGTACATGCTGCTTTCGTATGGAGGACAACTGGCGTCGGGTTTGACTATGATCACCGGTTTTATTTTTTTTTCAAAGATCAATTCATCAACAATTTTTGCAATAAATTCATAGCTTTCGTGATTCCCACCCGCTCCGTGCAGGAAGTACACAACGGGATAACCAACCGAATCATTGTCAGCATAACCTGGCGGTAAATAAATGACAGCTTGTTTTTTACAGTGAAGCGATTTGCTGTAAAAACTTACTATGGTACTTGTACCTTGTGAGCTGGCAAACATTACTGCCAACATGAATGCTGATAAGATGAACAGCCTTTTTCTCATACTTCAAATATCTGAATATTCCGGAAAATAAAAAAGTTCAGAGTCCGAAGCGACTATGCGACGAAGGGACTAAGTAACTGATTGACAATGTGATAATGTGATAATGTGATAATGTGACATTTTGATTCCTGATACTAATTTGATAGAATAAATTCTTCATGTCTGAGTGGCAGCAAAATATTACATTATACAGTTTATTAATAATCAGGTTATTGCTCAAATATTGTTGTTATTCATTTCTTCTACTGAAATTAGTTTGATTCTTCACCGTTTCTAAATTATTAATTTTACAGACTGATATTTCGACAGATAATGAAGAGTTATTTCCTGAGATACTGCATCCTGGCATTCATTACTTTCATGTTTTCCTGTAATAAGGAGCGATTTATTACTGATCATTCGGCAAAGCTCGGATTTTCCAATGATACCGTATTATTCGACACTGTGTTTACTGCCATCGGTTCCACCACTCATCAACTGGTAGTGCATAACCCTCATAACGAATGGATCAGGATTTCGGAAATCAGGCTGGATCATAAAAGTACAGCGTCCAATCCCACTTCCAATTTCAGGCTGAACATCAACGGAAACCAGTCAAACACCGCGATTAATGTTGAAATACCACCGAAAGACAGCATTTATATCTTCGTGGAAGTCACGGTAAATCCCAATGGCCAGAACAATCCCATGGTTATCCAGGACTCCATTACATTTATTACAAATGATAATAACCAGCATGTCGACCTGGTGGCTTTCGGGCAGGACTGCCATATCTTCCGCGGACAGGTGTTCAATAACCAGACATGGGTCAATGACAAGCCATACCTGATATTCAATTCAATGGGAGTAAATCAGAACCAGGTGCTCACGATTGAAGCCGGTTGCCACATTCATTTCCACCATAATTCGAGCATGTATGTACTTGGTACCCTGATAGTGAATGGAACACTTCATGATTCGGTGATTTTTGAGGGTGACAGACTTGAAAAAATGTATGATGATGTTCCGGGGCAGTGGGGTTACATTCACCTGCTGGCAGGCAGCGTAAACAGCAATATCAATTATGCGGAAATAAAAAATTCTATCATTGGTATCCAGGTTGATACCTGTGTTAATGCCAATCCTACGCTGATCCTTTCAAACACCCGGATAGAACATGTGAGTATAGCCGGGTTGTTTGCCCAGGAAGCAACAATCAAAGCCTGGAACTGCTTGATTGCAGATTGCGGCCAATATTCCGTTGCACTGAGCATCGGAGGAAGTTACGAATTTTACCAAACCACTATCGCCAATTACTGGACATATTCCAACCGTATGACTCCAGCGCTGGTACTGAATAATTATTACAAGGATATTTATAATCATATTAATATACGCCCTCTGAAAAAAGCATATTTCGGAAATTGCATCATATATGGCAGCCTCAAAAATGAAATTTTATTGGATGAATACCACAATACTGATGCGGATTTCAGTTATATGTTTGACCATTGCCTGGTCAGGACTGACAGTACCGTATTCAATAATAGCAACTCAGCCCATTTTATTGACATCATCAAAAACCTTGACCCGGTTTTTATTTCCACCTTCAAATATGACTACCATCCTGATGCATCCTCCCCGGCAAAAGACAAGGGAGATCCGAACATCGGGAATCTTTTCCCGCTTGACATTAATGGCATCAGCCGTACCAAAGGCAAACCAGACCTGGGCGCTTATGAGTATCTGCCAAATCAAAAATAGTTAACCGGGTGCGGCTACTTAACCTGGACAAGCCTTAACCAAACTAGAAATCACAAATCTCAAAATACAAATTACAAATAAATATCAATCAACAAAATGACAAATTCAAAGTAGTTTGTTTCGTATTTGAAATTTTGTAATTGTTTATTATTTGTTTTTTGTGATTTGTATTTTGGTTTTTTTTCAAAACGCATCAAGATTTCAGAAATAAGTTACTACGAAATATATATTTATAAATAATTGCCAATGAAGATATTAATTCCGCTGGGATTTCTTTTCATTGTTATTTCATGCCAGGCACAAACCGGTAAATACAATGAAAAAAGAGGCGATTACCGGATCATGTTCTATAATGTCGAAAATCTTTTCGATACCCAGGATGATCCTCTGACTAACGATAATGACTTTACCCCGACCGGGAAATATCACTGGACCTACGACCGTTACCAGCATAAACTGAACAATATTTATAAGGTGATTGCAGCTGTCGGAGGTTGGTCTCCCCCTGATATCATTGGTCTTTGCGAAGTGGAAAACAGAAAAGTGATTGACGACCTGGTATTGGGCACACCACTTAAAAAGGCATCTTATGAAATAATCCATAAAGAATCACCCGATGAAAGAGGAATTGATGTCGCATTTCTCTATCTGAAAAACAAGTTTAAACCTCTCAAATACCAGGCAATTTTAGTAAAGTTCCCCTTTGCTCCCAGAGACAGAACCCGGGATATTTTATATGTAAAGGGATTATTGAACAAGGATACACTGCATATATTCGTTGCACATTTCCCTTCCAGGTCAGGCGGACAGGCAAAATCAGAATCCAAACGGGATTATGTGGCCGGACTGATTCGCAGTAAAACCGATTCTATATCTAAAGTCAATCATGCTTCAAAAATTCTGATCATGGGAGATCTGAATGACGACCCCGATAATGAAAGCCCCTCAAGTACCACGGTAAATGGAACTATTTTGACCAGATGATCATTTCCGGATCCATGCTGAATAAAAAAGGAAAAATCTATACGTCCATGAGCGATGTCCATGTTTTTAAAGCTGAGTTCCTTATGGAAAAAGATCCCGAAGGAGGTGAACGGCCTTTCAGAACATATGAAGGTTTCAGGTACACCGGCGGTTTCAGCGATCATCTGCCGGTTTATCTCGATATATGGAAAAATTAATTGTATGCTGGTGATGCGGATAATAATGATTTATTTCTGGAATACTGACGCTTTTTGACAAAAAACTCCAAAATACAAATCACAAAAAACAAATAATTAACAAAATCAAAAATTCAAATACTAATCAAACTATACCGGTTTTGAATTTGCTATTTTGTTGATTGATATTTATTTGTTATTTGTATTTTGAGATTTGTGATTTCTTGTCTGGTTCGGGCTCGATATGTAAACAGGCATCTGTATAAATCATATTCATCCGCGTTATCAGCGTTCCATAAAATTGAATTTATTACCGGATAATCGTGATCAATCTTCTCAGACGAACATCTTTTGAGATGAACATCACAAGGTAGGTACCATCCGAAAATTCACCGGTATTAAACGTTATCTCATGATTTCCTTTATCCAGCCTGCCTTTGAATATGATACCACATTTCTGCCCGAAACTGTTGTACAGGAGAATCTCAACATCCGAAACTCCCGGTACAAAAACAGGAATCACCGTTGTTCCCGAAAAGGGATTGGGATAATTCTGACCAAGGCTGTAACCGGATTGCGAACTTATTTCATCTACTCCCAGAACAACCTGGGCGCTGCCGGTAACAGCACATTGAAGCGTATCAGTAACGGTCACATTAAAAGTGCCGGGCGGCAAACCGGAAATATCCTCGGTTGTGGAGTTGTTTGACCAATGGTAGGTGTAGCTTCCTGATCCTCCGGTAACCGTAAGATTAATGGCGCCATTGGGGCCGCCAACTGCATTTGTGACATTAAATGTAAGTAATATTTCAGGCGGCTGGCTGATGGTTGCGCTTCCCGATGTAGTATCAGAATTAGCTGCGATAACGGTGACAGAATATGTTCCGGAAGAAAGGCCTGAAATATCCTGTGTTGTAGCGCCATTGCTCCATACGTAATGAAAAGGTGTTACCCCGCCAATGGGAGTAAGATTGATATTTCCGTTGCTATGCCCGTAACAGGTGGCATCATGACCCTGTAATACACAGGTGAGAACTTGCTGGGGCGATGGTGTAACTTCAAAATCATCGACCATAAACATGAAACCATGATTTGAAATACATTGAATAGCTATGTACACCCACTGACCCGCATAAGCAGAAAGGCTGTAACTTACCTGGGTCCACGCATCTGCCGGCGCTTCTGAATAAGGCAATGTTGATATCGGAATAAAATCAAAAGTACTGTTGCTCATCGTTGAAACAAGCACAACATAACGCTCAAGTCCATTGGTGCTGTTCTGGCTTTTAACCCAAAAGCTTACAGTAGAATTTGCCGCCAGCAAATAATGGGGAGATATCAGCCAGTCGTTATTGGAGGTTGTCAGTGAGGAGAAACAGGCCGCAAACCTTGAGCCCGTATGAGGCGATGCGCCTGAATAAGCCGGTGTGGTTGTACTTGGGTTGAATGCAATAAATGACATCGGACCGCCGCTGCCTGGGAAAGTGGTACCGGGAATCACGACCGTATTGCTGCCATCACCATCGAAAGTGGTCCATGGACAGAGATTGGAAGAAAAATCAAGGACATTCTCAAAACCTCCGTCAGTCTGGCAGGGTTGCAGGTCAACACCCACAACATAATCAGCGGTAATAGTGCATCCAAGCGTATCGGTAACAGTTAACCAATAGGTTCCAAAAGTAATATCAGTTAAATCAGAAGCGCTTGCACCCGATGACCATGTATAAGTATACGGAGGTGTTCCTCCTGTTACATTAGTGTGCACAGCAGCATCCGTGCAGGTATAGCAACTCGACATGGTGACTGAATCGGCAAGTGCAAAGTTGCCGCATGATTGCGATAAATTCAATCTGACAAACGGAAGGGTGTAGATCGTGTACCAACTGGTACCAAGTCTCAAAGCCGTGGAAATGGTATAATCGTATGGTCCTGAATCGTCACCTCCAAGGTAGAGACTTGAGGTGCCAAAAGTCATTTCCACTCCCGCTATAAACCTGGTATATGCAGGCAATTGTTCATCGCCGGGGCTAATTCCAGTAAGAGGCAGATCAACCCGAATATCGGTACAACTTTGCTATCATTGATGTGCCGGTATATGAAGTTGCATCCACATAAACTGAAATTGAACCAACCACCGAAGAATAGGTATTGTAATAATTGACCCCGATATAATCACCGTCAGCGCCACCAGTGTAAGAAATAATACCAACCGGCGAAGTATTGGTAAGATCACGTGCAAAAGTATTGGCTGACACCTTAAAAGACATGTTAGTCTCACTGTTATCCGCAGGATTCTCATCATTTTCCAGTTGAGTGGTATGATAGGCGACCTGATAGGTACCCGTTGATCCCGGCACAAAATAAGGTGCAACAAGATTGATGGTCTGAGTTACACCAGGCATGATAACCCCAAGGTTGCCCTGACCTGTAAAAACCGATTGGCTGTTCTTCGTAACACCAACTGCCAGATTAACATTGTGCTCTGAGTTTGAGCCATAATTATAGATGTTTCCGTTGAAGTTCATTTTCATTGCCTGGCTGACAGGTATCTGCGAATAATAATCGTCGTTTGACTGGGCGCCCGTGGATGATTCCCTGATGCACCAGGCTTTGGTCGATTTCATGATCAGGTCGTTGGCGGGAGCAGTCACCAGTGCAATATCGTCAATCATCCAGTAATAGTGACTTACACCGGCCAGGTAAAACCTCAGGTATACCGTAGCATGATTTGCTGCCACACTGGAAATATTGATTTTTATTGTATCAGGATCTGCGCTGATCGCATTTTCCGGCACATTATCCCTCACATCGTAGCCAGTCCAGCTAGTCCCGTTATTGCTGACAAACACCTTAAATATGGCAGTGCTGACATTACAGCAGAACCTGAACTTCTCCTGGAACCTGAGAGCAACACCGGAATAACCGGAACAGTTAATAGCTGCCGTCTGAACCCAGGCATTCATCTGGATGTAATTCGGGTTCAATGTGCCGGAAGAGGTAGTATTATAAAAATCGGCAGGCATCATCAGGAAGCCGTTGGAATAAGTGGTGGAACTGATTGGCGAATCGGGATAAGGCCAGAAGCCGGTATATGCGCCGGTGGGACCCTGGGTGGAAAATATCCAGTTATAACTATTTCCCGTTGAATCGTGCACTGTCCATCCTGCCGGCATACCATTGGCAAAACCCTCGTACCAGATGGTATCCATCGTGTTGAGGTTTTTCAGAACCGGCTTGTTATCCTGAATAACCGGATCTTTCAGGGGTGAACCGGGATTTTTATTCGTGTTATTGACTGAAGCAAAAACAACATCCTGATTTACAGCATAAAAACATACTACTGTAATAAAGGCAATAAAGATACTTTTCATTATCGTATATTTATTATATTAGCATAAATAAACAGACTTTCAAGTTCTTAAAGAAATAAAAGCAAATGTACGAAATTAATTAATAAAATAATTATTCCCGGATACGGATTGAGGTTTTCTTTCAGAAATAAAATGCTATTTATTTCACAGTCAGAAACTTCCAACTGTTAAAAATCAATTAATTTGGTGGAGAATAAATTTAAGTGGATTTTATGAACAAAAAACTCTGTGCAACTCTGTGAATACCTCTGTGGTAAATAAAAATTTAAGCTTCATCCGGAAAATGCATATTAGTCAGTCCCGTTAGGGACGGCATATCGGTAGAAAGATATCCTGGTCAAATGTCAAGTACCGTAGGCACGAAATATTTTTCTATCATATCCTTCAAATACCATGGATCTGAACTGATTGGATGTATATGACATATTCAATATTTCGTTCCTGACGGAACTTTTATTTTGTGGATGGTCATTGATTTCTACCGATACTAAGTCCCTCCGGGACTAATTACATTATCATTAAAATATGTTTATGCCTAAACTGGACGAGCCAGAACCAAACAATAAATCACAAATTTCAATCCACCATGGCGGAACAAATAACAAATAAATTCGAATCAACAAAATGACAAATTCAAAGAAAAATCAGTGTAGTTTGTTTTGAATTTAAAATTTTGTCCGCCGCGGCGGATTGTTTATTATTTGCTCCGCCACGGCGGATTGTGATTTGATTTTTGGAATTTTTTGCCAAAATGCGTCGAGATTCCAGAAATCAGGTAGATCAGTCCTTCGCTTCAGCCTCCGGCAGATGAGGTGTGAGTCCGAGCTCCGCTCCTTTCAGCAGCATGAAACCAAAGGCCTCATCATAGTCATTGCGGATGAGTCCGTCGAGTATGGCTTCCTTAATGGCATTTTTGATAAGGCCCACCTCACGGCAGGGTGCAAGACGAAATACCTCCATGATCTCCTGGCCGCTTACCGGGGGTTGGAAATTCCGGAGGGCATCTTTTTCTTCTATCTCTTTCAACTTCTGCCTCACCAGTAAAAAATTATCAAGATACCTGGCCACCTTCGCGGGATTTTTGGAAGTAATATCCGCTTCGGCAAGCATCATCAGGTCGTCAATATCATCGCCGGCTTCGAACAAAAGCCTTCTCACCGCCGAATCGGTGACAATATCTTCCGAAAGCACGATCGGTCTGAGATGCAGCAGCACCAGTTTCTGAACATATTTCATCTTTTCGTTCATCGGCAGTTTCAGTTTCCTGAAAATCACCGGTACCATCTTAAAGCCTGTAAAATCGTGCCCGTGAAATGTCCACCCGTGTTCATCGCTGAAACGTTTGGTGGACGGCTTGCCGATGTCATGCAGCAAAGCGGCCCATCGCAACCACAGGTTAGCTGTATTCCTCGAAATATTATCCACCACCTGGGCAGTGTGTGAGAAATTATCCTTATGCCTGATGCCATCCTTATCTTCAATCCCGTTCAGGTGGTACAATTCCGGGAAAAATATTTCAAGCAGGCCGCTTTCATTCATCAGTCTCAGCCCAATTGACGGCTGTTCTGACATGAGTATCTTATGAAATTCATCGGAGATTCTTTCGGAAGAAACAATTTCAATCCTTGTTGCGCTTTTCAGAATGCCTGCCCAGGTTTCGGGCTCGATGGAAAAGCCAAGCTGGCAGGCAAATCGAATTGCCCTTATCATCCTGAGCGGATCATCTGAAAAAGTGGTCTCCGGTTCAAGAGGCGTACGGATAATTTTATTTTTGATGTCCTTCATCCCGTTGAAAGGATCGGTAAGCTCACCAAAATTTTCCCTGTTCAGGCTGAGGGAAAGTGCATTGATTGTAAAATCACGCCTTTCGCGGTCATCCTTCAGCGAACCATCCTCCACTATTGGTTTACGGGACTGTATGCGGTAGGATTCCCTGCGGGCGCCTACAAACTCAATCTCGAGGTCACCGGCTTTTACCTGTGCAGTTTTAAAATTTTTAAAGATTGTCAGATTCTTCTGTCCCAGTTTTTTTGCTACCTTTTTTGCCAGTTCAATCCCGCTGCCAAGAACAACTATATCTATATCCTTTGATTCCCTGTGAAGAAATATATCCCTTACAAATCCCCCCACGATATAACATTCGGTTGTATGTGCACCTGCAATTTCCGAAATCAATTCAAAAATGGGTTTATCTAACTGTTTGTCGATCAGCTTTTTTTGTTCCTTATTCATGCTCTGAGCTCAAATAATGTCCACGGACATTTTATCAATATCTAAATATATACATATAACAATACATTGAACAATCCGGACAAAATTACGTTATTTCGGTGAGTAATGATCCGCCTGAGGCGGAATGAAATTTGAGTGATGAGTTATGAATTATGAATTATGAATTGTGACTTATGACTTATGACTTACGACCATCGACTGTTAACTTAACTGATAATAATATGAATTTAGAACATCTGACCATAGGTACTTTTAAAGAAAAAGTGTTTAATTTTGAAGAGTTGAAAGACTGGCAATATGCGGGTGATAAACCCTGCCTGATTGATTTTTATGCTGACTGGTGCCAGCCTTGCAAAATGATTGCCCCGATGCTGGAAGAACTGCAGGCTGAATACAGTGATTCGCTGATCATTTATAAAGTCAATACTGAAGAAGAGCAGGAATTAGCCGCTATATTTGGCATTCAGAGCATTCCGTCATTATTGTTCGTTCCCCTCGAAGGAGAACCTCAAATGGCCATGGGAGCGCTTCCGAAAGCTTCATTTAAAAAAGCATTTGCCGATATCCTGAAAGTAGAGCAACCGGAAATAGGCAATAGGCAATAGGCATTAGGCATTAGGCAACAGAAAAGAAATTATGATGAATTATGACTTGTGACTCGTGACTATTGACTTTTGACTTACGACTTATTACTTATTACTTACAACTTACGAATGAGAAAATTAATCATATTCCTGAACATAGTTTTTATAGCTGTTTCAGCCAGATCACAGACTGTTAATCAGGAAAAGCAATCCGTTACGGGTGTTCCGGTTTACCTGACTACTGCAGAATTTAAGGAAAAAGTCTTTGATTATGAGAAAAACAAAGACTGGAAGTATGAAGGCAAGTTACCGGCAATAGTTGATTTCTATGCAGATTGGTGCAGACCTTGTAAAATGATGGCTCCCATCATGGATTCAATCCAGGAAAATTTTAACGGGAAATTAATCATCTACAAAGTAAATGTTGACAATGAAAAAGAACTTGCCGGCACCTTCCGGATTGAAGGAATACCTGCCTTCCTTCTGATTCCGTTAAATGAGCCGCCCCAGATGACTTCAGGTTACCGCATACAGAAAGATTTCATAAAAATAATCAACGAAGTGCTTAAAGTGCAATAGAGTGATGAGTGATGAGTGATGAGGGATGAGGGATGAGGGATGAGTGATGAGTGATGAGGGATGAGTGATGAGGGATGAGGGATGAGTGATGAGGGACAAGTCACAGGTCACAAGTCACGAAATCTCTCTGTCACCTAGGCGCTTAAGAAAGCAAACTTACCAACATGTTGTCGGTAATCTTATTCCCGTGAAACGGTTATTATTTTCAAATTTGCACATTTTCAAATTTTCAAATTAATTTAGTCTCTCAATTACAAGTTCACTCTTTACCTTCTTCACTTTGTCACTTTGTCACTTGTAACATCGCTTAGTCGCCGTTTCGCTTCGTTCGCTCTGTCACTTTGTCACTTCGTCACTTTTTTATATCTTTGCCACTTCTTAATGGGGTGCCTTAATATACGGGCTGAGATCAAACCCTTTGAACCTGATACGGGTAATTCCGGCGAAGGGAAAGAGAGTAAAAATCCACCTCATTGTAATAAAGTCAAATTTAAAATTATTGTTATGAAAGCTTTATTTACAATGCTGTTGCTGGTTGCAGCAATCCTGGATTGTTTTTCACAGACAGGGATTTACGGAAAAGTCACCGATGAAAACGGAATTCCATTGCCCGGAGCCAATGTAATCATCGAAAAAACCTTCCTCGGTGTTTCCACCAATGCGGACGGGATTTTCAATCTTCCCAGACTGAAAGACGGTAATTATACTCTGACTGTTTCCTTTCTCGGTTACACAAAAGAGAGTAAGACAGTCGTCCTGAAGGGCAGCGCCAGGGTGGATTTCACGTTAAAACATTCGGATATCCTGACAGATGAAATAGAGGTGAGCGCTATCAGAGCGGGGAATAAAGTGCCCGGAGCCTATACCAATATTGATAAGGAAAATATTGAGAAGCAAAATCTCGGTCAGGATATTCCTTTTCTGCTGAATCTCACACCATCGCTGGTGACTACCTCCGATGCAGGTGCAGGAGTGGGTTACACAGGGTTCCGGATCCGGGGTACCGATCTCACAAGAATTAATGTGAGCGTTAACGGAATACCTCTGAACGATGCCGAATCTCATGGTGTCTGGTGGGTTGATCTTCCCGATATCGCATCATCGGTGGAAGATGCACAGATACAAAGGGGTGTGGGCACTTCAACCAACGGAGCCGGAGCCTTTGGGGCTAGCATGAACCTCAGGACTTTCACCCAGAAAAATAACGAGCCATATACCGAAATTACCTCATCCTATGGTTCATTCAACACATCCAAAAACGGGATCAGTCTTGGCACGGGATTGATTGATAACAAATTTTCCTTCAATGCCCATCTCGCTTCGATCAGTTCAGACGGTTATATCGACAGGGCTTCTTCCTCCCTGAGTTCCTGGTTTCTCAACGGTAATTACAGCAATGGAAGCAACTACCTTAAATTAAATATTTTTTCAGGTAATCAAAAAACTTATCAGGCCTGGAATGGAGTACCTTCGGATACGCTAAGCACACACCGGACTTATAACGGCATGGGACAATATACTGACAGTTACGGAGTGACCCGTTATTACGACAATGAGACCGATAATTATGAACAAACTCACTACCAATTAATTTATTCGAGAGAAATCACAGAAAATCTCAATGCAAACATAGCATTGCACTATACTCATGGCGACGGTTATTATGAAGAGTACCGTAACCAGGATGATTTCAGTTCGTACGGGCTGGATCCCATTCACATCGGCGATACCGTGCTGGTCATCGGCAACCATTCTTTCATTTTTCCCGACAGCACCATCCATACCACAAATCTTGTCAGGCGAAAATACCTCGATAATGATTTTTACGGAATGACATACGCGCTGAATTACCGGTTGACCGGCCTGGATCTCACACTGGGTGGCGCTTACAACGATTATGAAGGAAGAAATTACGGAACCATCATCTGGGCACAGTTTTCCGGCATGAGTGACATCAATTACCAATGGTATCACAGTACGGGCAGTAAAAAGGACTTTAACATCTTCGGAAAGCTGAACTGGAGCATGACTAACAAGCTCAACCTATACGGCGACGTGCAATACAGGTACATCGACTACATCATCAAAGGAACTGACAGCGACCTGAGGGAAATTGGCCAGACACATACATTCGACTTTCTGAATCCTAAATTCGGCTTGTTTTATGATCTGAATGAAAATACCAATATCAACTTCATGTTTGGCGTGGCTAATCGTGAACCTAACCGGGATAATTACACCGGTGCAAATCCGTCAAAATCCTCTCCTGTCAATGAAACCCTGTATGATTATGAACTCAGCGCCCAATATAAAACAGCCGGATTTACGGCCGGCGCCAACCTATATTACATGTATTACTATAACCAGCTGATCCTAACCGGCGAGATAAACGATGTGGGTGAAGCCGTAATGGTCAATACTCCCGAAAGTTACCGGGCAGGGATAGAATTCAATCTTGGACTGAAACTGACCGGGAAACTTAAATGGAATGCCAATCTGACGCTTAGCCGGAACAAGATCAGACATTTCACAGAGTATGTGGATAATTGGGATACCGGGGGCCAGCAGGTAAATTACCTGGGTACGACCGACATTGCTTTTTCACCCGATGTGACAGGGGGAAGCGAATTGGCTTATAACCCGGTTAAAGGTTTTGATATAAGCCTGATGACAAAATATGTAGGTGACCAATACATTGACAATACTTCCGGCAGTGACCGCATGCTCAAGGCTTACATTGACAACAGCATCCGCTTATCATACAGCCTGAAAATTCATCATATTAAAGAAATCAGTTTCAATCTTCTTCTGAATAATGTATTAAATGCCAGGTACGAGACCAATGCATGGGTGTACAGGTATATGTCGGCTGGTACATATGAAAAGGAAGACGGGTATTTTCCACAGGCAGGCAGGAATTTCCTGGCCGGTATCAGCCTGAAATTCTGAATAATTGAATGATAATTTTCCAGATTTTGTCAGTTACGGGGGAAAAAGTAATTTTGTAAGTGAAATTTCGTAATTATTCCGTGTGAACCTTCGTGACATCCTTAGTGTCCTTTGTGGTTAAACTTTGCTCTTCTTAACCACAAAGGAACACAAAGGTATACACAAAGTCACACAAAGTATATATGATTTTTACCTTCTTTAATTTTGTATATATTAATTTTCAAGTTATTCTTATTTGTGCTATTTGCAGCTAAACTGAGGGACTACCAAAATAGTCACATTTTTTTTATATGACAGATTATGAGAAATCTAAAGAACTTAATCATTATTGGTCTGATATTTATTTTTGCTTCGGCGCTTTCCTCTTGTTTAAAAGAACCGACTGCCTGTTTCACTGTCAAATCAACCCACATAAATCTGGGCGATACCATCAGCTTTATCAATTGCTCAAGCGATGCAAAGAGCTATGCATGGGACTTTGGCGACGGTCAGACTTCCACCCAGAGCTCACCTCAGCATATTTATTCTGAAATAGGAAATTTCCCGGTGAGTTTAACGGCTTATTCGGAAGGTGAAAAGAAGAAGGACAACGTAAACCTTACCATTACTGTAAAAGGAGGGGCTTGCTTTACCATTTCAAGTTATACTTCTTATACCGGTGACAGTCTGAAATTCACCAACTGCTCAATCATGTGCCAGTCCTATGAATGGAATTTCGGTGATGGCAACTCTTCATCAGATATTAATCCTGTACATGTCTACCAGCAGGTAGGAAACTATACAATAACCTTACATGCTACATTAAATAATGGCCAGAATTCTGAAGTTACGGACGAGGTGACTATTCTCCAGGCGCCTAAAGGAAAGTAATGTCCTGAAGATTTGAAAATTTGAAAATTTGAAAATGTGATAATGTGGTAATGTGGTAATGTGGCAATGTGGCAATGTAATATTGTGATTCTTAATTCTTGATTCGTGATTCTTAATTCGTGATACCAGTTACCTGATACCTGATACTTTTTCAAATAGCCTACAAATAGTCTATAGCTTAATTACCTAACCTGGCTGAGCCATAATCAAACAATAAATCACAAATCTCAAAATACAAATAACAAATAAATATCAATCAACAAAATGACAAATTCAACGTAGTTTGTTTCGTATTTGAAATTTTGATATTGTTTATTATTTGTTTTTTGTGATTTGTTTTTTGGAATTTTTTGTCAAAACGCATAAAGATTCCAGAAATAAGGCACTAAGAAGATTTCAAATTTTATTAAGTAGTCAGACGCTTATTTTTTAAAGCTGAGCAATGGTGTCCTTACCACATTGCTTTTGTTCAGGGAACGATCGACCATATAAAATTCATAAATGAAAGTATCGTAAGGAAAAGGATTCAGCACCGACAGATCAATATTGATGTCAGCCTTATAAACATTAGTATTATATTTCTCAATATACGGAACCCTGTAATCCAGTGGAATCGGAAGCGGAACCAGTTGCAGACCCGAATCTTTCTTCTGGTACAGTTTCATGAACAGATTATAATAATAAGCCGAATCCCTGCTGAACGGACCGGTGGTATCCCATGAATTCAGACCGATGTCGCCGTCGCCATCAACAACAGAAAAGGTAAGCGAAGAATCAAGGTATGAAAAAGATTTATAACTGAGCTTTGGTACTGCAGAGTAATGCTCAATTTTAGTACAAGACGAAAAAAGGATCAGCAATATAAAAAATAATATGATAAAGCTGTTTTTCATCAATCAAAAAAACGTAAAATTCTGTTCAATATTTTCATCAAAGATACCCAATCAGTTGAAAGTTCATAAAGTTTGTAAAGTTCATAAAGTTCATAAAGTTTATAAAGTATGTAATTTTATACACGTCGCCTTGTTGCTTAGTCTTTCAGGTGCTTAAGAAAGCTAACTTACCAACATGTTGTCGCTAATCTTATTCCCGTGAAACGGATTTAATTTTCAAATTTGCACATTTTCAAATTTTCAAATTAATTTAATCCATCAGTCGCTTAGTTCGCTAAGTTCGCCTTTTCTCTTCGTCTCTCAGTCGCTTAGTTCGCTTCGTTCGCCTTTTCTCTTCGTCTCTCAGTCGCTTAGTTCGCTTAGTTCGCTTAGTTCGCTTAGTTCGCCTTTTCTCTTCGTCTCTCAGTCGCTTAGTTCGCTTAGTTCGCTTAGTTCGCTTAGTTCGCCTTTTCTCTTCGTCTCTCAGTCGCTTAGTTCGCCCCGTCGCCCCATCACTTCATCGATTCGTCACTTCGTCACTTAGTCGCTTCGTTCGCCCAGTCGCTTCGTCGCCTGTTGCCTATTTCTGACGAAAAAATATCTGAATAGGTACGCCGGTAAAATTATAATTATCTCTGAGTTTGTTTTCCAGGTAACGTTTGTATGAATCGCGGATATACTGTGGATGGTTACAGAAAAATGCAAAGCTTGGTGAATGGGTCGGAAGCTGGCTGACAAATTTGATCCTGATATATTTACCTTTCACAGCCGGGGGGTGATTGGCCTCAATGGCCGCAAGCATTATCTCGTTAAGCTTATGAGTCGGTATTTTCTGTGTGCGGTTTTTATACACCTCCATGGCTACTTCCAGTACTTTATGAATTCTCTGAAGTGTGATTGCCGATGTAAAAACTACCGGAACATCCTGGAAAGGGGCAAACTTTTCCTTTACCTGTTTAGCATACTGATCAGTGGAATGATTGTCTTTCTCGATCAGATCCCATTTATTGACCAATACCACCACTCCTTTTCTGTTTTTCTGAATAAGTTCGAAGATATTCACATCCTGGGCTTCGGCTCCGCGGGTTGCATCGAGCATTAACAGGCATACATCCGATTCCTCAATAGACCTGATCGAACGCATCACAGAATAAAATTCAATATTCTCCTCCACTTTGCCTTTCTTGCGCACACCGGCAGTATCAATCAGGTAGAAGTCAAACCCGAACTTTGTATAACGGGTATAGACCGAATCGCGGGTAGTTCCGGGAATATCGGTGACTATATTCCTCTCCTCTCCTATCAGTGAATTAATGAGGGATGATTTACCCACATTCGGCCTGCCGACAATGGCAATTCTGGGTATTCCTTCTCCTTCTTCCCCGATATTTTCCGTTTTTTCAAATGACTCGACCACTTTGTCGAGCAAATCGCCGGTACCACTGCCGTTGATGGATGAAATCGTATAAATATCGCCCAGTCCCAGGGAATGAAAATCATGTGCATCATACTGGCGGTCATGGGTATCAACCTTATTGACTACGAGAACAACCGGCTTCTTAGATTTTCTGAGTATCCCGGCAACCGACTCGTCAAGATCGGTGATCCCGCTGGTTACATCTACCATGAACAGAATGATATTTGCTTCATTAATAGCAAGCATGACCTGCTTCCTGATCTCAGCTTCAAAAATATCACCTGAATTTGTGACATAGCCACCCGTATCGATCACCGAGAATTCCTTACCATTCCAGTCAGATTTACCATAATGCCTGTCACGGGTAACGCCGCTTACCTCATCAACTATGGCTTTCCGAGAGCCTATCAGGCGGTTGAAAAGAGTTGATTTGCCCACGTTGGGCCTTCCCACTATTGCTACGATGTTCCCCATTGTTTCTGAAATAAATAAATTGCTCAGGTTTCAAGGTAAAAAAAAACCTGATAAAATAATAACGTTTGCGCCTCCTGCGTCTTTTGCGTTAAAATTATAAGATCCGCTGCAAAGTTAGTAATTGTTTGGAGGAATTAACAATACAGCATCAGGTGATGCATGACGCAAATATCAATAGAACGCAGATGACGCTGATTGCTATGATATATATGATTTTTTTGAATGATCATGAACGTCTGTGATTATCATAATCATCTGCGTTATCAGCGTTCTATATAAAATGATAGTATATCTCGTTACAAAATAATTCCGCACAACTTCACAGTAATTTTGAATACTGAATAAAAAAGAATTTGTATTATTGAACCCTCTGTGTAAAGTAAAAACAAAGTAAACCATATGGCAAATCGTTTATTTACTACCAAGCCAATGAGTCTCTTAATGAATGAGACCTCAGACAGCGAGCATGGAATGAAGAGATCGTTAACTGCTTTCAACCTGATTACACTGGGAATAGGAGCTATCATTGGTGCCGGGTTGTTTGTGAGGACTGCCGCTGCTGCTGCCAATAATGCAGGGCCGGCTGTAACATTGGGATTTATTATTGCAGGTATTGGCTGTGCCTTTGCCGGCTTGTGTTATGCTGAGTTTGCTTCAATGATACCCATATCAGGAAGCGCCTACACTTATTCATACGCAACCATGGGCGAACTGATGGCCTGGATCATTGGATGGGACCTTGTGCTCGAATATGCCCTGGGCGCCGCTACAGTAAGCATTGCCTGGAGCGAATACCTGAATAAGCTCTGCGGATATTTTAATTTTCATATTCCTTATGCATGGTGCCATTCCCCGTTCGAGGTGCTTAGAAACAGCGCGGGGACTGTCATTTCACATGGCATTATGAACATCCCTGCGCTGTTTATCATCTTCCTGCTTACCTTGCTGCTTATCCGGGGAACGAGGGAATCTTCGGTGGTAAATGCCATCATCGTGATTACAAAGGTTTCCATAGTAATCCTGTTCATCGTTTTCGGATGGTCGTTCATGACCAAAGCCAATCATACACCTTTCGTTCCACCTTCAAGTACTTATGTTGATGACCAGGGAGTACCTCATAATTTTGGCGGTATTCTCGGAATATTTGGCGCTGCGGGTGTTGTATTCTTTGCGTTCATTGGTTTTGACGCAGTATCAACAGCCGCGCAGGAAACCAAAAATCCCAAAAAAGCCATGCCACTCGGTATATTGGGATCATTGGCCATTTGCACAGTACTATATATTCTTTTTGCTTACGTGCTGACCGGTGTGGCAGGCATCGATGACTTCCGTGATCCGGTGAGAGGAAAAGAAGCAAGTGTGACTTATGCTATTCAGACATACATGACAGGCTTTGGCTGGCTTGCCAAATTAGTGACTGTGGCCATTCTTGCAGGTTTCTCATCGGTCATCCTTGTAATGCTCTACGGCCAGTCCCGCGTGTTTTATTCAATGAGCAGGGACGGACTAGTACCCGGCATATTCTCGGATATTCATAAGAAATTCCGCACCCCTTACAAATCAAACCTCCTGTTTTTGGTATTTGTCGGTCTGTTCGCTTCATTTGTTCCGGGTGATATTGTAGGTGATATGACCAGCATCGGTACTTTATTTGCGTTCATACTGGTATGTGCCGGTGTGTGGATCATGCGAAGAACAAATCCTCAGCTTGAGCGACAGTTTAAAACGCCGTTTGTCCCATGGGTCCCGATTTTGGGAATCATTGTTTGCGGGGCCATGATTTTCGGACTGGGCTGGGCAAACTGGCTGAGACTCGGCGTCTGGATGCTTATCGGTTTTATCTTTTATTTCTCTTACGGGATAAAGAAAAGCAAACTCAGAAACTAAATTAATTTGAAAATTTGAAAATTAAATCCGTTTCACGGGAATAAGATTAGCGACAATATGTTGGTAAGTTTGAAGTCTTAAGCACCTAATTATTGTCTGTCCATAATATTCAATATTTTGATTGACGAATATCGATTAACGATTTTAGATTTCTGATGTTATCATTAAATCTATGATTATACATACTTCATAAATCAAAAATCGTTAACTTAGCGAAGCGATCTCATGAACACCTTAAGAAATATAATATATTTGTGAATAATCCTTGTTCTTAAATCAGTTTAAAGACAAGCACTAATTATATGGAAGATTCATCGTTCAAAAAAAGCCTCAGGCTCTTCGATTCAACGGCAATTGTTGCCGGATCGATGATCGGATCAGGAATATTCATCGTTACAGCCGATATGTCGCGTACCCTGGGTTCTCCCGGTTGGCTGATGGTGCCCTGGATTCTGGCAGGATTCCTGACCATTATTGCTGCACTTAGCTATGGTGAACTGGCATCCATGATGCCGGATGCCGGCGGCCAATATGTCTATCTTCGCGAAGCTTACAATCCACTCAGCGCTTTTTTGTATGGCTGGACACTTTTCCTGGTCATACAGACAGGCACGATTGCCGCTGTTGCTATGGCTTTTGGTAAATTCTCAGGTGTGATCATCCCGTGGATATCCGAGAAAAACATCTGGCTTAACCTGCATTTTGTGAAATTCAATACCGTACATATAGTCGCAATTGGTTCCATTGCCCTTCTGACATGGATCAATACCCGCGGTATCAGGTCAGGAAAAGCAGTTCAGAATAGTTTCACCCTTACAAAGGTAGCCACCCTGGCGCTTTTCATCATCATTGGACTCATCTTCGCCAGGAATGCCGGTTCAATCAAAATAAACAAAGAAATTCTCTGGGATGCCGCACAGATGAAAAACGGAAACCTTGTTCACCTTGGAGGCTTCGCTCTGATCGCAGCCATCGGTGTTTCAATGGTAGGCTCGCTTTTTACGTCAGATGCCTGGAACAACATCACTTTTACGGCAGGAGAAGTGATAAACCCTAAAAAAAATATCCCTCTCAGCCTGTTTCTTGGTACATTGATAGTTACAGTTTTGTACCTGCTTACAAACCTTGTTTACCTTGAAGTCTTACCATTGCGGGGTATTGAAAATGGTGTAACAGTCTTTCAAAGAGGCATTCAACATGCCACCAACGACAGGCTTGGCACTGCAACCATGGATGGAATCTTCGGTGAAAATGCAGCCATCATTATGGCAGTGATGATCATTATTTCCACTTTCGGCTGCAATAACGGGATCATCCTTTCCGGGGCCAGGGTATATTATGCCATGGCCAAAGATGCTTTATTCTTCAGGCAGGCCGGGCAACTGAACAGTAAAAATGTTCCTGGAAAAGGACTCGTCATACAGGGTATCTGGGCAAGCCTGCTGTGTTTATCAGGAACATACGGCCAGCTTCTTGATTATGTGGTTTTCGCAGTCCTGATTTTTTATGTGCTCACCATTGCCGGAGTTTATGTTCTCAGGAAAAAACAACCCGACACACCCCGGCCATACAAGGCCTTCGGATACCCGGTGATTCCTGCAATTTATATCATCCTGGCCACTTTTATCATGATCATCCTGCTGATTTACAAATGGGACAATACCTGGCCGGGGCTGGTGATCGTACTGGTGGGAATCCCTGTGTTTTTTGTGTGGAAAAAGTACAACAGGCGAAAGGATTGAGTAAATTGTTTATTAGGCTTGTTCATAAAATTAGTACTTTTAATTTATGAATATCGATTAACGATTTTAGATTTCTGATGTTATCGTTCGATCAGATGATTATGCATACTTCTTAAATCATAAATCGTTAACTTAGCGAAGCGGTCTCACGAACACCTTATAAAATAAAAAATGTTTGTAAGTAATCCTTGTTCTTAAATCAAAAAAGAATGATTTTAAAGACAGAATCAAATTATTGAATCAATAAAATCAACTATAAATTATGAATACAAAACTAAGCATTTTCAATCTGGCATTCCTGTTAATGGCATCGGTTGTTCAGGCTCAGATAAGCGGTAATTCGGTTTACGGACAGAATTATAGTCAGACTTCGGGAAATATACAGACTATTGATAAGCTTTATCTTACTGATTCAACTTTTATAATTCAGGCCAGAGTCGCTATGAATGTAATTGCCGACAGCTATGTTGCGACATTCGGGGTAGATGAACAGGCAAAATCGCTCGATGACTGCAATGACAATATAGAAAAAAGAATCAATAGTTTCATTTCAGATTTATCAAAACTTAAAATAGCCAAAGCTGATATTTATACAGATATGACCACGCAAAATAAAATTTACGATTACAAAGTGAATGACAGAGTCGCTGAACAATACCTGAAAGGATTTGAACTGAAGAAAAATGTGATTATAAAATTTATTAACATAAAAGACTTGGACAAGATGGTGACTTCAGCATCAGCCTGGCAGATTTATGACCTGGTAAAAGTAGATTATAATGTTACTGACATGAATAAAATATATACACAGTTGTTTCAGGCAGGCACAGAGATCATCAATCAGAAAAAAGGATTGTATGTGGGCGCAACAAATGCAACACTTGCTCCTGCTTCCGAAATTTACGGGGAAGAATTTTATAGCTTATCCCCTTCTCAGCTTTATAAAAATTACACTGCATATGAAAGCAGCGATGTATATAATAATGAGTATAGCAACTACACAAAAAAGAACCTGAGTAAAAGCACCACATTTTACTATGATAAAATGAATTACTCAGGGTTTGATAAGGTGATCAACCCAATCGTAACGGAGCCTGCAACTGAATTTGTACTGATACTGCAAATAAAATATCTGACAGAGAAACACAAAAAGTGAAAGATTGTAAATAATTGTATTTTCGCATTAATGTCTCGCAGAAAAAGCCACCTTATTAAATAACTATTTTATAGCGACCCGGACATTAAAGTCATTCTAAAATAAAGGAACTACAGGCAATCATGAAGCCCTGTAAGGGCGGCATCTTTGTAGATCAGATAACATAAGTCTTATTCAAGCAGCGTAGCTGCGACATAAATTAACAAATATGGCAAACACTTATACTCAAATGTATATTCAGGTTGTATTTTCAGTTCAGAACAAATTCAATCTTATTAATGAAGCTATTCGGGATGAATTGGAAAAATACATGTGTGGTATTATTACCAATAACAAATCAAAACCTCTGTCAATTTATTGTAACCCTGATCATGTACATATTCTGATTGGATTACACCCTACAATATCTGTTTCTGATTTGGTAAAATATATTAAAACAAATTCTTCAAAATTCATTAACCAGAAGAGATGGATGCCTGGAAAATTTAACTGGCAGGATGGATTTGGTTCATTTACTTATTCAAAATCGCAAATTGATGTTGTAGCGAAATATATTTTGAATCAATCGATCCATCATAAAAAAATTACATTTAAAGAAGAATATCTTTCAATTTTAGATAATCTTGATATTGAATATGATGAGCAATATATATTTGAATGGTACGAGTTATGAGATGTCGCAGCTACGCTGCTTCCGGCTTTTCCGACAATTGCATTCTACAAAGATTCCGCAACTACGTTGCTTCCGGCTTTTCCGACAATTGCATTCTACAAAGATTCCGCAACTACGTTGCTTC
>JAPLDU010000055.1 GCA_026391255.1 Bacteroidia bacterium
AATATTCAAAATGGCTCCGCTGCACCATCATTACCAGAAATCAGGATATCCTGAACCCAAAATAGTAACCCGTTTTTTAATTGTAGGAATCTTGCTGGCAATCATCACAATTGTAACATTAAAGATCAGGTAAGAAATGTCAGAACGCATTGTAATACTTGGTGGTGGTGAAAGTGGAACCGGGGCAGCCGTTCTTGCCAGGCGGAGCGGGTTGTACGGTAATAATATTTTTATTTCTGATTCAGGAAAAATAAAGGATAAATACAAGGAGGTGATTAGTGCACATGCTATTGAATATGAAGAAAACGGACATTCATCCGAAAAAATTCTGAATGCTTCTGAGGTGATCAAAAGTCCCGGAATCCCGGAAGAATCAACCCTTATCAGATCATTAAAGGATAATGGTATACCTGTCATTTCCGATATTGAATTTGCCGGCAGGTTTACCAGGGCAAAAAAGATATGTATCACAGGCAGCAATGGAAAAACTACCACGACATTGCTTATTTATCATATCATGAAACGGGCCGGATGTAAAGTTTCAATCGCCGGAAATGTAGGTAAAAGCTTTGCTATGGCAGTGGCTGAAAATTACGAAGATGATCCTGATTATTACGTATTGGAGATCAGTAGTTTTCAGCTTGACAACATGTATTCCTTCAAGGCTGATATCGCTATTCTGATGAATATTACTCCTGATCATCTTGACAGGTATCATCATAAATTTCAAGACTATATTGATTCAAAGTTCAGAATATTACAGAATCAGACAAATAATGACCTGTTCATTTATTGTGCTGATGATAAAGTGATTACCGGTGAAATGAATAAACTACAGCCGGTTTCCCGCCTGGTTCCATTTTCCCTCACAGACCAGTTTACCGAGGGAGCTTTTGTTAAAGATAATGCGATAGTTATTAAATATAATAATCAAATATTCAGCATGATAATCGATGAATTGTCTTTGAAAGGACAGCATAATGTTTACAATTCCATGGCTGCGGCCAGTACTGCTTGTGCCTTAAATATCAGGAAAGAAACTATCAGAGAGTGTCTTACTGATTTCCAGGGAGTTGAACACCGACTTGAACCGGTCCTGCAGATACATGGTATCATGTTTATCAATGATTCCAAGGCTACGAATATCAATTCGACCTGGTATGCCCTTGAAAGCATGAAAACAAAAGTCATCTGGATTGTCGGTGGTATTGACAAAGGAAATGACTATGCCATGTTGTCTGACCTTGTACGACAAAAAGTAAAAGCCATTGTATGCCTCGGTGTTGATAATTCGAGGATACATGAAGCATTCGATGGAATGGGGATTACAATTGCCGATACAAAGTCTATGAAAGAAGCAGTGAGAAGTTCATACTACCTGGCAAAAAACGGGGACACTGTATTGCTCTCACCTGCATGTGCGAGCTTTGATCTGTTCGAAAATTACGAAGACAGGGGAAAACAGTTTAAACTCTATGTGAGGGAACTTTAAAATGGAAAAGAAATTACTACGGTATCTGAAGGGAGATATCAGTATCTGGATCGTTGTCCTTTTTCTGTCCGTTATTTCGATCATGGTGGTATATAGTTCTACCGGAAGCCTGGCTTATAAAAACGCGGGAGGTAATACATTTTATTTCCTTTTCAGGCATTCTATCATGCTGTTTATCGGGATCATCATCATTTTTCTTGTTCACCGGTTTGAATACAGGTACTTTTCAAGGATATCACAGATACTGCTTTATATTTCGATACCGTTACTGTTCCTGACCCTCATGTTTGGCGTGAGAGAAAATGAAGCCATGCGCCGTCTGTCATTATTCGGGTTTACATTTCAGACTTCCGATCTCGCAAAACTTGCACTGATCATGTATCTTGCAAGGATATTATCTCAGGCACAGGATGATAAGGAAAAGCTTCAGAAAGTATTTAAAAAGGCCATTATTGCCATTGGATTGGTATGCCTGCTGATCGTACCGGCCAATTTTTCCACGGCAGCACTGGTTTTTCTTACATCGTGGGTATTGATGTTCATTGCCCGCATTCCCTGGAAACCTTTGCTGGGAACACTCCTGGTGCTGATCATGTTAATCGGTGCATCCTATTTTGTTGGTAAGGCATATCCGAAATTATGGCGGTTCGGAACCGTCGCGAGCAGGATAGATACCTTTATGGGGAAAGCCACTGTTGATGAAGACAAATACCAGGTAAAACAGGCGAAAATAGCAGTTGTAACAGGTGGATTATTTGGTAAAGGTCCCGGTCACAGTACACAACGTAATTATTTACCACATTCCTACTCTGATTTCATTTATGCAATCATCGTTGAGGAGTATGGTATCCCAGGGTCTGTGTTAGTTTTACTTTTATATCTGATCATCCTTTACCGGGCCGGGGTGATCATCAGGAAATCCCCGACTTTTTTCGGGGGTTTCCTTGCCGTGGGATTCTTATATTCCAGGCATTTATAAATATGGCCGTTTCGGTAAGCCTCTTTCCTGTAACCGGTCAGCCTCTGCCGTACATAAGTATGGGCGGTACCTCAATCCTGTTTACCAGCATTGCCATCGGATGTATTTTAAGCGTGAGTAAATATACCCAAAACCCGGAAGAAAATGCAGAAATCGCTTAAGGTAATCATCTCGGGTGGAGGAACAGGAGGCCACATCTTTCCTGCTATTTCCATTGCCAATGCTTTGAAACTGATTGATCCTGCCATCGAAATATTATTTGTCGGGGCAAAGGGCAGGATGGAAATGGAAAAGATACCTCAGGCAGGGTATAAAATTCAGGGATTGTCAATCAGTGGTCTGCAACGTCGGCTGACCTACAAGAATTTCATTCTGCCATTTAAGATCACAAATAGCCTGCGACAGGCTGCAGGTATATTAAAGTCATTTAAGCCTGATGCTGCCGTCGGAGTAGGCGGTTATGCCAGTGGTGCACTTCTTTACATGGCTTCACGTAGGAAAATTCCTTACCTGATTCAGGAGCAAAATTCCTATCCCGGGATCACAAACCGGATACTGGCTAAAAAAGCCCGGAAGATATGCGTTGCATACGATGGCATGGATAAGTATTTCCCTGCTGAAAAAATCATCATGACTGGCAATCCTGTGAGGCAGGATCTTGAAAATATTCATGACAAAAAAGAAGAAGCTATTCATTTCTTCGGGCTTGATATAGCAAAGAAAACTTTGCTGGTCATTGGAGGAAGCCTTGGTGCAAGGACGATTAACCAGAGTCTCCTGCAAAATATCGGGATATTGAAAAATGCCGGCATACAGGTCATCTGGCAGACTGGAAAGGGATATTACAGGCAAGCTAAATCACAGGCTGATCATCATGGTTTGGATAATCTGCATGTGCATGATTTCATCAACCGCATGGACCTGGCATATTCGGTTGCCAATGTGGTGATCTCAAGGGCAGGCGCAGGAACCATTTCAGAACTTTGCCTGGTAGGAAAGGCCTGCATTCTGGTGCCATCGCCCAATGTAGCTGAAGATCACCAGACAAAAAATGCCATGGCTCTTGTAAACGAACATGCAGCCATGATGGTACCTGATGTTGAAGCGCCTGCAAGGTTGATCCAGGCTGCCCTGACCCTGATGGCTGACCGGGAATTAACGGAAACATTATCAGCCAATATCCGTAAACTGGCAATCAGGGATTCTGCCCGTAAAATCGCGGAAGAAGTGTTACAGATCATTCAGTAAAATCAGTAAAATAAGAGATGCGGCCATTTGATAACATAAAAACTATTTACCTGCTTGGGGCCGGTGGTATCGGGATGAGCGCCCTTGCCCGTTATTTCAGGCTTATGGGCAAAATAGTCACCGGTTACGACCGTACTCCGACCTCTCTCACCGATGAACTGATATCAGAAGGTATTGACCTGCATTTTGAGGAAGATTTGAAAATTGCTGCCGGATATAAGCCTGATGAAACACTGGTGATCTATACACCCGCTGTTCCGCCTGATCATGCAGAACTGGACTGGTTCAGGATGAATAATTTCACAGTCATGAAAAGGGCGGAAGTGCTTGGAGTATTGTCAGCTGAAAAAGATACTGTCGCTGTTGCCGGCACACATGGAAAGACTACCGTCAGTACTATGATTGCCCATATTCTTAAGTGTTCGGATAAAGATTGTTCCGCCTTCCTGGGAGGCATCTCTAAAAATTACAACACCAATTTTCTTTATTCCGGGCATTCAGATATCGTGGTAACAGAAGCCGACGAATTTGACCGGTCATTCCTTCATCTCAGTCCTCAAATTGCCGTGGTTACTGCAACAGACGCCGATCACCTCGATATTTACGGTGATCTCAGGGAACTCAGAAAATCCTTCAGCCTGTTCACTTCAAAAATAAAAAACGGAGGTCACCTGGTTTATCATAAGGGCATTGATCTGCAAATAAATGTTGACAGTTCGGTCAAAGTACATTCTTATTCTGCAAGTGAAGAAGCTGATTTTTATGCACGGAATATCAGCCTGCAGAATGGTTTTTTCCATTTTGACCTTGTCTTGCCCGGTAACAGGTCGATCCCTGGTATTTCTTTACAGGCGCCGGGCAGGATAAATGTGGAAAATGCCGTGGCGGCAGCCGCAGCTGCATGGCTTGCCGGCGCCGGACAGGAATCAGTTAAAACTGCATTGCAGAGTTTCACCGGGGTAATACGCAGGCTTGACATCAGGATCGATCGTAACGACTTAATATATATCGATGATTATGCCCATCATCCGGAAGAACTCAGGGCTGCCATCAGTTCAGTGAAAGAAGTCTGGCCCGGCAAAAAAATCACCGGTATCTTCCAGCCTCATTTATACAGCCGTACCCGTGATTTTGCAACAGAATTTGCACAAAGTCTCGACCTTCTTGACGGGCTTCTGTTGCTCGAAATATATCCCGCCCGTGAGTCAGCCATCCCGGGTGTTGATTCAGGCTTGATATTCAACAAGATGAAACTTAAAAACAAAATATTATGTACAAAAGACCAGGTGATTGATATTCTGAAAAATAAAAAACCGGAAGTATTGATGACACTTGGCGCTGGTGATATTGACGGACTGGTTGATCCTATTATTGATTTATTTTCAGAATGATCAGAAAAATACTTGAAATATTGAACTGGTTGGTCATCATTGCTTTCCTTGTGATCACTCTCGGCTTTGCCACTACACGGCAGGGTGAAATCACCTGCAAGGCAACATATGTCACAATTACCAATAACTCAGAAAATAAATTTGTCGATTCAGATGATATTATTGAATTATTAAAGAATAAAAGCAGAAAGCTGATAGGTACTCCCATAGATCAAATCAACCTGTCATGGATCGAAAAAGCAATTATGACACATCCTGCGGTAAAAAAGGCAAATGCATGGCTGACAATTGACGGCAGGTTACACATTGACGTGGAGCAAAGAAGACCCATTATCAGGATCATCAGGAGTAATCTTGAGAGCTTTTATATTGACGACCAGGGAAAGCTGATGCAATTGTCGGAAAAATATGCTGCCAGGGTATTGGTGGCGAACGGAAATATTATCGAGCCATTTATAAGGTATTATAAAACCAGGTTGCCGGATGATCCCGGTGAATTGTATAAATGCGGCATAATCCAGGACCTGGTTTTCCTTGCATGTTTCATCGATCATAATACATTCTGGCGTTCACAGATTGAACAGATCTATGTAAACGACAGGAATGAATTTGAACTGATACCCCTGGTGGGTAAACAAACCATTATTCTGGGAAGCATCGACAATTTCGGGAAGAAGTTCAGGTACCTGAAAGCCGTGTATGACAAAGGATTCAGCAAGACAGGCTGGAGCATTTATAATACCATCAATTTGAAATATGAAAACCAGGTTATTTGCACCAGGACGGATGCAAAGCCTGAGAATCCGGTTGATTCCATTAAAGTGAACATTCTTCCTCAGGCCGGTGGAAAACATAAATAATTTCGGATATGAAAGATTATTTGGTAGCAGTTGATATTGGTACAACCAAAACACTCGCACTGGCAGGCAGGAAAGATGCTTCGGGCCTGCTCGAGATTATTGGTGGTTGTTCTTTACCTTCAGAAGAAGGCATCAAAAGAGGCAATGTCATTAATATTGAGGTCACGGCACAGGCAATCAAAGCTGTTACTGATAAACTGAAACAGACGGCAGGAATAGATTTTAATTCTGTGATTACCTGTATTTCCGGCCAGTACATCAAAGCTTTGGTGAACAGGAGTTCAAAATATATTGATTCACCGGAAAGTGAAATCCGCTTAAAGGATACAACAGATCTTGCTGCCGATATGCATAAAATTTCATTAGAACCGGGCGACAAGATTCTGCATATTATTCCTCAAAGCTATATTGTAGATAATGAGGCAGGAATTAAAAATCCGGTGGGAATTTTCGGTAAAAGACTGGAGGGAAATTTTTATATAGTGGTTGGTCCGGAAATGTCGGTGAAAAACATCGGGAAATGTTTCAGCCGTGCCGGTCTCGATGTTGCTGACCTGGAATTTGTTCCTCTGGCAGCGGCAAATGCAGTTCTCAGCCAGGACGAAAAAGATGCGGGAGTAGTATTGGTTGATTTTGGCGGAGGTACAACCAGCCTGGCTATTTATTATGACGGAATAATCAGGCATACTGCCGTAATTCCCTTTGGTGGTAATGCCGTTACAAATGATATCAAGGAAGGTTGTTCAATTCTTCCCCGCCAGGCCGAATCACTGAAACTCCAGTATGGTTCTGCCATGGGCGATGCAGCCGACGAGAACAAGGTGGTTTCAATTCCAGGTATCAGTGGCCGTAAGCCCAGGGAAATTTCCTTCCGTAACCTGGCATTTATTATTCAGGCAAGGATGGAAGAGCTGATCGAAATGGTATCAAAAGAGGTTGAAAGCTCCGGCATAGCTTCAAAACTGAGCGCAGGCATGGTTATTTCAGGTGGTGGCGCTATGTTACCCGGTCTGCCTGAACTGATCAGCTTTCATACAGGGATGGATGTCAGGATTGGCATACCAGATGAGAAAATATCCAAAAACAGCAGGGAAGAGTTTCTGAAAACCAGCCATGCTGTCGGTATAGGCCTGTTGATGTATGGCTTTGAAAAAGGACTCGTTCTGCCTGACCCGGTCGTGGAAGAAGAAGAAGAGAATTCAGAACCTGTTGGAAAGAAAACAGGACTGTTTGGCTTGTTCGGTAGGAAAATAAAAGGAATAATGGATGAGGATAATATTCATTGATAAGTGACTGATCAGGCGGAAAGGCTTATATTAGTTATGAGTTATGAATTATGAGTGATGAGTAATTTAAATAAATATCAGGTTTTAGGTATCAAGTATTAGGACTTATTAACCATGACGTTCATGACGTCCATGACGTTCATGACGATCATGACTAATGACTTACGACTGTTGACTATTATCAATGACCTTATTTGTTATGATAACAATTTTTTGAGAATGAAAGAGAAAAATTTATTTCCTGAAATAGTGGATAAACCTGATGATCTGATTGATTTTGCATTTACAGAATTCAGTCCCTCCATTATCAAAGTAATCGGGGTCGGTGGAGGTGGCAGTAATGCAGTGAACCACATGTTTGAAACCGGCATTGAGGATGTGGAATTTGTCGTGTGTAATACCGATTCGCAGGCTTTGGCCAATAGCCCGGTAAGAACGAAAATCCAGTTAGGAACCGGCATCACTGAAGGCAGAGGGGCAGGAAGCGATCCGGGTGTCGGAGAACAAGCCGCCCGTGAAAACCTGCAGGATATCATTAATGTACTCGAGAATAATACAAAAATGGTGTTTATCACAGCAGGAATGGGAGGTGGTACCGGTACCGGGGCTGCTCCGGTGATCGCAGAAGAAGCCAGATCAAGAAAAATCCTCACGGTCGCTATTGTTACGATTCCTTTTAAGACTGAAGTAGGTAACCGTTACAAACAAGCACTGGCTGGGATAAAAAAATTGCAAACACATGTTGATTCCCTGATCGTCATTGATAATGAGCAGATAAACAAGAATTACGGTGATTCATCCTTTTCCGAAGCATTTAAGGAGGCAGATAAAATTTTGGGAACTGCAGCAAAAGCCATTGTGCAGATTATCAAGATACATGGAATGTGGAATGTTGATTTCAATGACGTGAAAAAGGTAATGACCGACAGTGGTGTAGCCCTTATGGGAATTGGTGTTGCCAGTGGTGCTGACAGGGCCGTTACGGCTGTGGAAAATGCATTGAAATCGCCCCTTCTGAATAATAATAATATCAGGGATGCAAAAAAGATTTTACTGAATATTATTTCAGGAACAAATGAAATTCTGATGAGGGAGACACAGGATATTTGCCTGGCCCTGCAAAAAGAAACAGGGAGTGATCAGGAAGAATTCATCATGGGTGTGGCCAGGGATATGGGCCTGGGGGAAAACATATGTGTCACAGTAATAGCTACTGGATTTAAATCAGTTAACCCGGAGGATTACCGTAAACCTGAAGAACCTGAGAATTTGATCCCTCCTGTTCCGGAAGAACCACCTGTTCCGGATGAAACTTCTTTTCAGGAAGAAATACAGCCGGAAGAGCCGGTTCAGGAGGACATACATCCTGAAGAACCAAAAATGAAGAAAAAGAAAATAAAAGACAAAAATCAGTTGAGTCTGTGGGAGAAATTCATGGAGAGTAAAAAGATATTTAATGAAGATATTAATTAGTCATAAGTCGTAAGTCATAAGTCATAAGGCAAAAGTTATAAGACAAAAGGGAATAAGGAGTACGTAGTAATGCTATTGGAAATATGCAGAAAAATCAGGTAATTGTAATTCGTAAATCGTAATTCTAAAATAATATAGTATGGCAGAAACTGAAAATATCAGCGCACCGGTAAGCCAGTCTTCCATAATAAAAGTAATGGGAGTAGGCGGAGGAGGCAGCAATGCTGTGAACCATATGTTCAGGCAGGGCATCAGAGATGTTGATTTCCTGGTTTGTAATACCGATGCACAGGCATTATTGCTCAGTCCCGTGCCTGCTAAAGTACAGATCGGTGAATCTCTCACCGATGGAAGAGGCGCCGGAAACAACCCTGAGATCGGATGCAAAGCAGCCCTTGAAACAGAGGAATCACTGAGGACTATCCTTTCAGAAAACACTAAAATGCTTTTTATAACGGCAGGAATGGGAGGTGGAACAGGTACGGGCGCAGCGCCTGTGATCGCACGAATTGCACACGAACTCGATATTCTTACCGTGGGCATAGTAACAATTCCTTTCAGATTTGAAGGAAATGTGAGGATCAGGCAAGCCGTGGCTGGTATTGAAGAACTTGAGAAATATGTCGACTCATTGCTGGTTGTCAACAATGAGAAACTCAGGAGTATGTTCGGCGATCAGAGGATTTCCGAAGCTTTTGAGAATGCTGATAATATCCTGACGGCTGCTGCAAAAGGAATTGCTGAGATTATCACCCTGCCCGGTTATGTCAATGTTGACTTTGCCGATGTTCATACCGTAATGCATAAGAGTGGTGTGGCCATCATGGGATCTGCCAATTCCACAGGCGAGAACCGTGCTATGCATGCAATCCGCAAAGCGCTCAGTTCTCCCTTGCTGAACAGCAACCATATTACGGGGGCAAAAAATGTCCTGCTGAATGTGACCTCGGGAACCGAAGAATTCAGACTTGATGAATTATGCGAGATCACCGATTTTGTACAAAGCGAGGTTGAAGATAATGTCCAGATAATCTGGGGTCACGGAATTGATCCGCGGCTTGGCGATAACATATGCGTCACGGTGATTGCCACTGGTTTTGAAAAGGAAAATGTTCATGATGTTTTCATTGAAAAAGAAAAACTTGACAGTGCAGAGATTCACAGGCTCATTGATAAGATCGACCTGGAAATAATCAGCAAAAAATCAGAAGTTGCTATTGCCTCTGATCCGGAAGATTACAGGAAGGTTTTTCCTGAACAAATAACCCAAATTCCGGAAGAAGAAAAGCAGGAGTCGAAAAAAGCAGAAATTCTGGAGGAACTGATGACAGTTCATCTCAAACCGGAACATATTTTTGCAGATGTTCAGGAAAAGAAGGAAGAGGTAAAAACAGAAAGCATGTTTTCAAAAAGTCACAGACCGAAAGTAAAAAAAGCAAAAGAAGACAGGGAGAAAGGCTGGATACAGACCACCATCGAAGGATTCTTTACATCATGATCAATAGTTCATCAGAATTGAAAATAAAGCCCCAGTAAGAATAAATTGTACTGTACTATATAATAAAATGTTACAATCAATATAATCACTATTTTGTGTGACTTAGTGTAATCCTTTGTGTTCCTTTGTGGTTAATAAAAAAAGTTTTACCACAAAGGACGCTAAGGATGTCACAAAGGTTTACAAAGGAATTTTAACAGAAAGTCAAAAAAATTATGTTAGGAAAAATCCATATCGGAAAGAATGGTGCATCCACCATCAAAGTGATCGGAGTAGGAGGCGGAGGAAGCAATGCAGTGAATCACATGTACAACGCCGGGATAGCGGAAGTGGTTTTTGCTGTGTGTAACACTGATGTCCAGGCATTGAAAATAAGCCCGGTGCCAATAAAGATACAACTGGGAGCGACACTGACAGGAGGCAGGGGAGCAGGGAACAAGCCTGAAACCGGCAGGATGTCTGCCGTAGAAACCATTGACCAGATTGACGAAATATTGAAAGACGACACCAGGATGGTATTTATCACTGCAGGAATGGGAGGAGGTACCGGTACCGGCGCAGCGCCTGTCATTGCAAAAACTGCCAGGGAAAGAGGTATCCTGACCATCGGAATCGTCACTTTACCTTTCAGATTTGAGGGAAAGCGCAGGATTGACCAGGCAATCAAGGGAATCCGGGAACTGCAGGATTATGTAGACTCATTGCTGGTCATCAATAATGAGAAGTTAAGAGAGATGTATGGTAACCTGAAAATATCCGATGCATTCCTGGTGGCCGACAATATTCTTACCATTGCTGCGCGAAGCATTGCAGAGATTATCACTATCCAGGGCTATGTAAATGTTGATTTTTCCGATATTAAAACAGTAATGAAAGACAGCGGCCTGGCCATCATGGGTTCGGCTACTGCATCCGGCGAAGGCCGGGCTGAAAAGGCCGTCCGCAATGCAATCAGCTCACCTCTGCTTGATAATAATGAAATTGCAGGAGCTAAAAATATCCTGCTTCACGTATCGTCCGGTACACAAGAGGTAACCATGGATGAAATAGGGATCATTTCTGATTTTCTGCAGGAACAGGCCGGCGCACAGACAAATATCATCTGGGGTAACAGCATCAATCCTGCATTGGGAGAACAGTTATCAGTGACCATTATCGCAACCGGTTTCAAATCAGAAGTTGTACCTGATCTCTATGTCGCTGAGCATTATAACCGGTCTGTTTATGAACTGGGTAAAAACTCAGATGACAATCAACAAGCATCAGGAAACTCAAAAAAAGAAAAGGCTGCAATGATTGATAATGCAATGACCAGTTCTCAACCGAAAACCACATTTACGGGAAGCGATGCAAAAATCAAGACTGACAGGGCTGAAACCGGTACTGAAGTGACAAAGAATCCGGCTAAGGATGAATCATTGATTAAAGAAGAAAAATTAAAAAAAACTACCGATGGTCTGAATTACCGTAAAGATATCAATGAAATTGAATCCATTCCAGCATACCTGAGAAAACAGGCTTTAAAAAAAATATTAGAAGAAAAAGCAAACAACCAGGAATTATCTGACAGGGTCTTGCATAGTAATGACAAAGGGCAGGTGGTCATTGGTGAAAACCCGTTTATCGGGAAAAAGAAAGTTGACTGAAATTCCTCTCTACCCCAGATCAGAGATCAGATCATTAATATCTTTAAGCTTCTGGGAATAGCCCATTTTCTCGTATGAGAATGCGAGATATTGAAGTAGCCGGCGGATGGTTTCAATATTACTGCATGGGATATAATACGATTTATCAGAACTTAGTTTCTGCTGCTTGATAAAGAGGTCGATTTCCTTTCTGCCGAAAACCATGCCTTTGTTAAAAGGATTGATATAAAACAGGATATCTTCGTTTTCATCTTCATTACCGGCATGCAGCGATGATATCTCATCACGGTAAGCAAGTACGAAGTTTTTGGGAAGATTAACCCCGTAAACAGGGAGATTCAGGCGTTGGGCAACTACGGAATAAATGATGGACAAGGTTACGGGATTACCCTTTTTTGTCTCAAATACCTGGTTGATATAAGAATTCAGAGGTGAGTCGAAATTGGCAATATTGCCCGACAGTTTATTTACATCAAACATTATATGATTTATGATCTTGACTTTCTCAAGCGCCGTGAGGTTACTGTTAAGTTCAAGCCAGACATCGTGCTTAAGTTTTTCTATTTGTTTATCAATGTCTTCGTACCTGATTTCGCTGAACTGGTAACGTGCAACCCAGAAAGCGCCTTCGAGCAGGTTGTTTTCACGTGTGGTGGCCCAGGCCACTAAGTTCTGCCTGACATTTGCAAATTGTATCTTCTGAATGAGCTGCTCAATCCTGTGCTGAAGCAACAGGTTGAGTGTTCCTTCCCAGGTTCTTTCCAGTTCATCAATCACCGGCAGACCGATATCAAACAACATTGATTCAACCTGGGTGAAAATATCCTCATCCGGGTCATCAAGCAGTCTTATCAATGCATTTATGCGTTCATTTGAAACCATAAATCAAAATAAATTATCAGAATAACCACGGAGACACTAAATTAATTTGAAAATTTGAAAATGTGCAAATTTGAAAATGAAATCCGTCCTCATTTTCACTAATTCAGATAATTAATTTTCTACTCAGATTATCGAGGGTCGAAACAATCATCTTTTCTACAGCTGACTTATAATCATCAAGAAATTTACGGCTTGCCCGGTTGGCAATCACTGTGCAAAAGGTGGCGGCTTTATGCCCGAGAAGCGCTGATAATCCATAGATGGCCGAGCATTCCATTTCAAAATTGGTGATCATTCTTCCCTGGTATCTGAAGTTCTCAATTTTATTGTTCAGTTCCGGATCAGCCACCGGCAGCCTGAGTACTCTTCCCTGCGGGCCATAGAATCCGGGAGCAGAGATGGTCAATCCTTCAATTCTGTTTTTTTTCAGGCGATCGTACAATTCCTGGTCAGCATTCACAAAATAAGGTTTGGCAAGAAGAGGATTCCAGTTGGTAAATTCGAGAAAAGCCTTTTCAAACCCGGCATCGGAAATGGTGTTTCTTCCTTCATAAAAGTTCAGGAGGCCATCAAAACCAATGGCTGTGCGGGTAGCAAGTATGCTGCCGGGTTCGATATCAGCCTGCAGTGCACCGGTAGTACCAAGCCTGATGAGTTCAAGACAATTGTGACTGTCTTTTATAGTTCTTTTTTCGAGGTCAATATTTACCAGTGCATCCAGTTCATTCAGAACAATATCAATATTATCTGTGCCAATGCCCGTAGAAATTACGCTTATGCGCCTGTTCCGGTAATAACCTGTATGAGTTACGAATTCACGGTTATGCATTGTGAATTCGACCCGGTCGAAATATTTTGATATTTCAGGAACCCTGTCGGGATCACCTGCCAGAAGTATAGTATCTGCAATGTCCTCAGGCCGCAGGTGCAGATGATATATGCTACCATCAGAATTGATCATCAGTTCCGATGGTTCAATGAACTTCCTCATCTGAAAAATGTTTATTTTCGTGAGATTTTTATTCAAAATTAGTCAAAAATATGAATACGACAAGCAGCATACTTGTACCGGTTGATTTTTCCGAACAGTCGATTATCGGACTTGAACAATCGTATAATCTTGCAAAATTCTCTAAATCAATGCTCATTCTTTTGCATGTAATTAAAATGAATAAGACAATCTGGGATTTTCTTGGTAATAAAGAACAGATCAGCTTCCGGAAAAAAATCTGTGCAAAATTAAGTGATCTTGGCAAGCAGGTTTCAAAATCGCAGGATATTCCAGTTAAGCACCTTGTGAAGATGGGAAAGCTGGTTGACAATATCCTGCAGGTTTCAGCAAAATACAATACTGATTATATTGTAATGGGGACAACACCTTCAGACAATATCACCAAAAAAATTATAGGGTATAATGCGCTTAGGGTGGTAAAAGAATCTAAATGTCCGGTGATCACTATTAAAGGAAAGCATCACAAAAATGGTTGTGAAAATATCATTCTTCCTCTTGACCTTACCAGGGAAACACGGCAGAAAGTGACCAATGCCATTGACTTTGCAAAGCTTTTTCATGCTAAGATACAGGCTATTTCGATGATATCAACATCAGATACCAGGCAGGTTCAGAAACTTGGCCTATTGATGCAGCAGGTTTGCCGGTACATTGCCCGTAATGGAGTTGATTGCCATACCGATGAAATTAAAGTATCAGGAAATGACGAGAAAATTGCCAAAAAGCTCATTGAGTATTCCCATCAAAAAGACGGTGACCTGATCGTGGTAATGACACAGCAGGAAACAGAAATCACCGATTTCTTCCTTGGATCGCCTGCCCAGGAACTCATTTACCACTCTGATATTCCTGTGCTGAGTATTGTACCCAGGCTTAAGTATAATTATGATAGTGTGGTTTTTTAATCTGATGGAAATTGTCTGAACCACTGATTATTTTAATTTTAGAATTACGAATTACGATTTACGAATATAATCAAATGATATTTAGTGGATTAAACAATATTTATGGATTAAATAAATTTCGGTTTAATCAAAAATGATTTACTTGATCACCGTGATTATTAAATGAAAACTGACAATTAATAATCATTCAGTTATTCAGTCTGAAAGCTAATAGTCTAAAAGACTTCAGCCTAAATTCCGGAGTTCTTAGTTTGTTTTATTCCTGAATATAATGCAGCTATTCCGAAACTTAAAGAAATATACTCTACTTTTTTGAACCCTGCTTCTTCAAGTTTTTGCAGGAATGCTTTTCCTTCAGGAAATGCAGCTACCGATTCAGGCAGGTAGGAATAGGCTGTGCGATCCTTAGAAATTAAACGGCCGACAAAAGGCAATATGAGGCGGAAGTAGCATTGAAAAAGTTGTTTCACCGGGAAGGCTGAAGGCTTGGAAAACTCAAGTACCACAAATATTCCACCTGGTTTAATTACCCTGAAAATCTCAAATAGTCCTTTTTCCAGGTTTTCAAAGTTACGAACGCCAAAGGCTACTATTGCAGAATCAAAGGATTGTGCTTCAAATGGAAGGTTTTCAGAATCTGCCTGCAGCAACTCAATCACATGGCTGAGTTTCCTTTTAATTATTTTGTCTCTGCCAATCTTCAGCATTTCGGCCGAAATGTCTATTCCGGTGATCTTAACAGGATTAAGCTTCATAGCTTCAATGGCAAGATCACCGGTACCTGTGGCAACATCGAGTATTGTGAGGGGATGATGATCTTTCAGCAGTGAAATGGCTTTTCTTCGCCAGAGCCTGTCAATATTCAGAGATAATAAATGATTCAGAAAATCGTAATGGCCTGCAATGTTATCAAACATCCGGGCTACCTGTTCCTTTTTGCTTTTATCTGCTGACCTGTATGGAAGAACCAATGGTTTATTTTATTTCTCAGTTTGTAAAGTTCATAAAGTTTATAAAGTTCATAAAGTTTTTAAATACAAATTATTGCTATACATTGAAATATTCACAATATATTAAATGATAAATGATTGATTATTTGTTTATATTATCAACTTTTAACTATCAACTTAATAAACTTTATTTTCTCTCTCTTTTGAATATATGACCGGAATTCATGGAACAAAGGCTGAACCCTTATTCTATCATACTTTCAATTGCTTTTAAGTAATCTCTTTTTGCATCTTCGATAAAGCCGTATGACTCATCGTCTACCCGCATTTCACCTCGTGTGACATGACCTAGTGTAGAAAAGGGGAATTTTTTATCAATCATAAAATCAATAAATTCATTTTCACGGTGAGGTGTTACAGTCACAATTACCCTACCCTGGGATTCTCCGAAAAGGAAGGCATCAGCCCTGATCTCGGCATCAGAAGTGATATCAAATCCAAGGCTGAACTGAATGGAAGATTCGAGAAGAGTCATGAACAGTCCGCCGTCAGAAATATCATGCACCGAATTGACTAAATTATGCCTGATAAGCTCAGATATCACCTGGTGCAGACGCAGTTCAAAGTCAAAATCAAACCACGGAGTCGGTGAGTTTATAATTTTATGATATGAAATCAGGTATTCGCTGGAAGAAATATCATTTTTTGATTCCCCGATGAGGTAGATCATATTTCCTTTATTCTTGAATGATAAAGACATGATATGATTTTTATCTTCGATGATTCCGAGCATACCAATGGTAGGTGTCGGATATACCGGTTCAACTTTATTACCGATGGAAGTCTGGTTATAGAAGCTGACATTACCACCGGTCACTGGCGTGCCAAATATACGGCAGGCATTGCCCATGCCTTTCACAGCTTCTTTAAACTGCCAGAATACCTCGGGGTTGTAAGGGTTTCCGAAATTCAGGCAATTTGTAATGGCAACAGGTTTTCCACCGGCACACACAATATTTCGGGCGGCCTCGGCAACAGCAATGGAAGTTCCCATTTCAGGGTTTGCATGGACGTACCGCGGGTTACAGTCAACCGTGAGTGCAAGCGCCTTATTGGTTCCTTTCAGATTTACAACTCCTGCTCCGGCAGGAAAATTTGTCGTCAGATTAGCGGTACCGACCATTGTGTCGTATTGTTCGATCACCCATCGCTTGGATGCCAGGTTAGGTTGCTTCAGCAGGAACCAAGCAACTTCTTTCAGACTTTCAGGCTCTATGATATTATCAATTGAAAATTTTTTAATATCTGCAATGTAAGCCGGTTCTGAAAATTCACGGTCATAAACCGGAGCACCTCCACCTAATACAAGATCAGATGCAGGAACATCGGCTACCAGTTGATCACCCATGTAAAAATAAAGCCTGTCTTCGTCGATCACTTCTCCTATCTGAACAGAGTTCAGGTCCCATTTGCCCAGAATATTGTTCACAATTTCTTCTTTGCCTTTTTCAGAAACGAGGAGCATACGTTCCTGGGATTCCGATAATAAGATTTCCCAGGCATCGATATTTTGCTGACGCAACGGAACTTTGTCAAGCCATATCTTCATGCCGCATTTTCCGCGTGCAGACATTTCGGAGGTCGAACAAATAATACCGGCAGCTCCCATATCCTGCATACCAATGATTACTCCCGCTTTGTTCAGCTTAAGAGTGGCTTCGAGAAGTTTTTTCTCCTGGAATGGATCACCTACCTGTACCGAAGGAATATCATCTGCGGAATTTTCATGCAGATCGGCGGAAGCAAAAGTAGCGCCGTGAATGCCATCTTTGCCCGTGGAAGAACCGATAATGAACACCGGGTTTCCGGTTCCCCTGGCAGTTGCAGAAATGAGACGATCTTTCTTCACTATGCCTACTGACATGGCATTTACAATCGGATTGGAATTGTAAGAATCATCGAAAAATACCTCACCGGCTACCACCGGTACCCCGAACGAGTTGCCGTAATCGCCGATCCCTCTGACAATGCCTTTCATCAGCCATTTTGTACGGTCAAGACTCAGGTTTCCAAAGCGCAGAGAGTTTAACTGTGCAATAGGCCTGGCGCCCATGGTAAAAATATCACGGTTAATGCCTCCCACGCCGGTGGCAGCTCCCTGGTAAGGCTCTACAGCACAGGGATGATTATGAGATTCGATTTTGAAAGCACAGGCCAGACCATCACCCAGGTCTACCAGCCCGGCATTTTCCTCACCGGCGCCCTTGAGTATCTGACTACCTTCACGAGGTAAGGTTTTGAGCCATTTGATCGAATTTTTATACGAAGCATGTTCCGACCACATGACTGAAAAAATGCTCAGTTCAGTAAAATTTGGAAGCCTTCCAAGTATTTTCCGGATACTTTCAAATTCATCGGCTAAAAGTCCTAAACTTTTGGCTGTTTCAAGGTTCACATCGATGTTCGGCATAAGAATAATATACTGGTAATTATTAGCAAAGATAGATATTATATTAATTTTAGAATTACGAATTTCGATTTTAGAATACAATCAAATGAATTCTATGGGTTAAACAAAAATTATGTAATAAATTAATTTCGGTTTATTATAATTGCATATAGCTTAAGACTTACCCGGTAATATAAAAATGATGGAATTTAGAAAATAAGTTAAAGAATGAGTCTGTTCCGAAAAGTCAAAAATAATAATAATGCCACTAAGACTCAAAGACACCAAGAATCACAAAGTCTTTATTTCCATAATATTAAATTTAGTGAAACTTTGTGTCATTGTGCCTTTGTGGCGATAATTTCTTTTTGGGAATGGAATCAAGATTCAAATCTGCGGATTTTCAGATTATCTCACTGTGATTGTTCCCTTTAACCGCACATCCTTTGATGATGCACCGATCATGATCTGAAAATCACCGGGCTCGATCACGGTATTAAGGTCTTTGTCAAGCATAGAAAGCATTTCAGGGCTGATTTCAAAACTGATGGTTTGTATTTCACCTTTTTTGAGGTGTATACGCTGGAAGGCCTTCAGTTCAATTACAGGACGGGCTACTGAGGCCAGCACATCATGAATATATAACTGTACCACTTCGTCGCTATCCAGGTTTCCGGTGTTTTGAAGCTGAAAATGAACAATGGTTTTTTCACTCGCAGTAATAATGTTTTTGTCAAACTTCAGGTTATCGTATGAAAATGAAGTATAGCTCAAGCCATAGCCAAAAGGGTACATGGCCTGCCCGGTCATATTGAGGTAATCATCGCCGCGGCCGGTGGGCTTATGGTTGTATACCAGCGGCAGTTGGCCTTCAAATACGGGAAATGTGATGGGTAATCTTCCCGCAGGATTGTAATCGCCAATGAGAATATCTGCTATGGCATCGCCGCCTTCTTCGCCCGGGTACCAGGCATCAAGAATGGCTGATGTATGTGATGGCCAGTCATTCGTAGCTGTCACAGCGCTTCCGGCCACAAGAATTACAATCACAGGTTTCCCTGTGGCACATAGCCTGCTGATCAGTTCTTCCTGTTTTCCGGGGAGGGAAAGATGTGCCCTGTCCCTGAATTCACCTTCCTCGATCCCTGCTACAAAAATAATGGCATCACATGGAGAGGCCATACTTACGGCAAAATCCTCATTCAATTTGCTCTGATCCCTGATTCCGGCGTTCCATACCAGGCTGAACCAGGCATTACCAGTCGGTTCATAGAATTCAATTCTGATGTCATATTCAGCATCTCTAAAAAAAAGATAATCCACAAGAGTTGATTGCCTGGTAATTTTTTGCCACCTGTCAATTATTAGTTTATTGTTGATAAAAAGCCGGTAGCCATCATTTCCGTCTATCCCGATTTTGTAAGTGCCTGTACCGGGAGATTTTAGTTTCCCTGCCCATCGGACTGAATAATAACCATAGTCAAGACATTGCGGATCAGGTGAAAATAATGTCCATTGGAAATTGATTTCTTTATCATACCTGGTAAATTCTGGTGTACCCTCAAGTCTGACATTGTTGAAATATTCGCCTTTCAGACCGGGTTTCAGACTGTCATTTTCCTGATGAAGAAGGTAGCTGCCTGGAATTGTGATGTATTCTCTGGTTGTTCTTTCACATCCTTTGATATACCTGATATTGACCGAACTTCCGAGCTTATTTTGTATACCTTTCAGAATGCTTATCTTATCATTCCCCGGGCCGCTGTAACCGCCCAGCCTGGCTTCATCGGCATCCGGGCCGATAACGGCTATACTTTTGATATCTTTTGAAAGAGGAAGTATATTATTATCATTTTTAAGCAGTACTATGGATTCGAGGGCTGCCTTTTTTGCCAGCTCACGATGATCTGGATTTTTGTTCAATAGTTCTGCGTCATTAGTTTTGACATAAGGATCGGAGAACAGTCCAAGCCTGAATTTTGCCCTCAGAACCCGGGCAACTGCGCTATCAATGACCGGAACAGGTATTTTACCCTCTTCAAACGCTTTGTAGAACAGGGGATAATGATCATATGAAGTTTGTAAAATAACGTCAAGACCGCTATTAAGAGAATTGATGGTTGCTTCTTCATAATCTTTTGCGGTCATATGAAGGACATTGGCTCCTCCGACTGCACCGGCATCCGATATCACGAATCCTTTAAACCCATATTCTTTTTTCAGTATCTGATTAATCAGGTGATCATTGGCGCTGCATGGACTTCCGTCCAGTGAATTATAGGACGTCATGACAGAGGTGGAGCCACCTTCAGTAATGCAGGTTTTGAAAGGAGGGAGGTAAATTTCCCTGAGCAGGCGATCGTTAAAATGGATAGGATAACTATCCCTGCCACCATCTCCTACATTTGCCAGGAAGTGCTTGGGAGTAGTAATTACTCCCTGTTTTTCAAATTCACTGACAAAAGCTTTAGCCATTACAGAGCAGAGATAAGGATCTTCTCCGTAAGTTTCTTCTGTGCGTCCCCAGCGTACATCGCTTGCTATGTTTACCACCGGTGACAGAACCTGCCTGATGCCCCTGCTCCTGCACTCACTGGCAATAGCCGCTGATACCTGGTGCATCAGTGAATCATCGAAACTGGCCGCCAGGCCGATAGATTGCGGGAAAGAGGTCGCTCCGGGCTGCACAAGCCCATGCAGGGCTTCCTCAAAAGGGATAATGGGAATTCCAAGCCTGGTGTTTTCCCTGAACCATTTCTGCATGGAATTGACCTTCAAAGATATATCATACCGGGGATTTGAATTATCTGGTAATTCACCTACTCTTATCTGTATTCCGAAAATTCCATGACTGAACCTGCCCTTGTCTTTCATGAAATCATCAGGGATCATAAAGAGCTGCCAGAACTTTTCTTCCATGGTCATGCGTGAAAGCAGGTCTTTCACCCTTGTTTCGACTGGCAGTGATTCGTCTTTATAAGGCTGGGCCTGAACACCTGACAGTCCGGTGATCAGACAATAAATAAAAATAAAGGTCTTTGTTGATATTATCTTCATTAGAGAAAATTTGAAAATTTGAGGATTTGAAAATTATTAGATGTGAGTTGAACAATTATGAACAATTGAAAATAAGAGCAATTGAACAAATAAATATATGAAATATAGAATATTATCAAACCGATAATTATCAAATTATCAACTTGCCTAATTATCACATTGTCAAATTATCACATTATCATATTATCACATTTTCAAATCATTTACCAGTGCATCGTACAATATCTCTGCCGGATGATAGGCTCTGCGGCTGGTTCCGTCGGCAATCTGGTGGCGGCAGCTCGTGCCGGGGGCACAGATGAGCACGTCTTCATCGGTTTTTCTGATTTCTGGGAACAAGACTAATTCACCGATCTTCATTGAGACATCGTAATGTTCTTTTTCATAACCGAATGAACCTGCCATTCCGCAACATCCTGAAGGAATTTCTTCAACGGTGTAGTTTTCCGGAAAAGAAAGGATTTTTTTTGTCGGAGAGGTAGAAGCAATAGCCTTTTGCTGGCAGTGACCGTGCAGCCTGATGTGCAGCTTGTTGCCGGTGAATGAGGATTTATCAATATTACCTTTCTCAATTTCCTTTTCAAGGAACTCTTCCAGCATGAATGAATTTTCAGCAATTTTCCTTGCGGAATCTCTCAGTTCATCCGGAACAAGTTCAGGGTATTCATCCCTGAAAGCCAGGATAGCTGAAGGTTCGATACCGATCAGCGGAGTAGACGGGCTGATAATGGATGATAATAGCGCCACATTCTTTGAGGCAATTTTTTTTGCTTTTCGAACCAGTCCTTTTGACAGGTAAGCTCTTCCGCTTTCAAGATGCCGGGGAATAATGACTGTGTAACCAAGTTTTTCAAGTAACAATATGGCTTTTATACCGATTTCAGGTTCGTTGTAATTGGTGAATTCATCGTTGAAAAGGTATACTTTTCCTTTTGAACCGGATTTGTTTTCAGGTTCGGTTTTTTTCTTCATCCATGCACCAAGTGTAAGTCCTGACAGGTGTGGTATCTGCCGTTCACGGGCAAAACCAAGCCAGCGTTTCAGTAATCCTGATGCTGTTTTGTTTTTGAAAAAGAAGTTGGTTAGGTCCGGAACTAATGAACCTATTTTGCTGATGGATGAGATATGGGCGATCATCCATGCCCTGAAAGGAATTCCATTGGCATCATAGTAATGCTGCAGGAACTCAGCTTTGAATTTAGCCATATCGACTCCCGAAGGGCACTCTGATTTGCAGGCTTTACAGGAAAGGCAGAGGTCCATCACTTCATAAATCTCTTTATGGTTTAATGGGTCTTTACTCCCGGGGCGGTAGATAAAATCCCTGAGAATATTGGCCCTGGCCCGGGTGGTATCATATTCATTCCGGGTAGCCATGTAACTCGGACACATGGTGCCTCCGATCACTTCAGTTTTGCGGCAATCAGCCGATCCGTTGCACTTTTCAACAGCGCGTACAAAACCTTCCGTTGATGAATAGTCGAAATATGTTTTGATTTGTGGTGGTAATGTCCCAGGTTCTACCCTGAACGAGGAGGTGATGGATGGTGTATCGGTAATTTTCCCGGGATTAAAAATGTGGTCAGGATCCCAGGTTTGTTTAATTTCTTTGAGCAGGCGGTAATTTTTCTCACCGATCATAAAAGGAATAAATTCACCGCGCAGCCTGCCATCACCATGCTCACCGCTGAGTGAGCCCCTGTATTTTTTAACGAGAACGGCAATCTCAGAGGCAATGGTATGAAACAGATCCACATCTTTTTTATCCTTCAGATTGAGGACAGGCTTCAGGTGCAATTCTCCGGAACCTACATGCGCATAATAAACACAGGTCAGATGATGTTTTGCCAGAATTTTCTGAAACTCCTCAATATATGCAGGAAGCGATTCGCAACTCACTGCGGTATCTTCTATCACCGCTACGCTCTGTGCATCGCCCGGGATGTTCGACAGCAATCCAAGTCCAGCTTTCCGGAGGTCCCACACCTTTTTTGTTTCCGGTATAAAGAGCAATGGGAAATAATAGCCAAGCCCGGCGTTTCTCATCTCAGTTTCCATGGATGATGCCAGTTGCTGAATTTCTTCCCTGGTTTCACGGGCGAACTCGATCATCAGGATTGCTCCCGGATCACCTTTGACAAAAAACCGGTTTTTGCTGTGTTCTATGCTGTACCTGGTGCAATCAAGGATGATCTTATCCATGAGTTCCACTGCACCGGGTTTGTACTTCAAAGCAATCAGGTTGGCCAGTAATGCCTGGTTCACCGTATCGAAATGTGCGGCCACCACGCCTGTTTCTGAAGGTGGCAAAGGTACCAGGTTCAGTTTTATTTCTGTGATGAAGGCAAGAGTACCTTCTGATCCGGCTATCAGCTTTGTCATGTTGAAAGGCTTGCCATTGCCGGTAAAGGGATCGGTCTCGAGCAGGATATCGATCGCATAACCGGTATTGCGGCGATGCAAGGCAGGATCAGGAAATTCCTTGCGTATTTCTTCCTGGTTCAGTCTGTCCGACAATACCTGCCTGAGTTGCCTGTAAATCCTGTTTTCAAGATTATCACCAAAACATTTCTGATCAAATTCTTCCTTTGATAAAGGTTTGAATTCCACTTCGGAACCATCGCTGAGAAATGCATTTACAGAAATGGTATGATCCCTGGTGCTGCCGTATATAATGGAATGTGAGCCACATGAATTATTTCCCACCATACCTCCGATCATGCAACGGTTAGAAGTGGATGTTTCCGGTCCGAAAAATAACCCGGAAGCAGCCAGGTATTTGTTCAGTTCATCAAGCACCACCCCTGGTTCCACCTTTACCCAATGTTCAGCAACATTCAGTTCGATGATTTTATTCAGGTGCTTTGACACATCCACTACGATACCGTTACCGACTACCTGGCCGGCCAAAGAGGTGCCGGCAGTTCGCGGGATAACTGGTATTTTGAACTTTCCCGAAAAATCAAGGATTTTTCTGATGTCATTTTTGTTGCGAGGAATGGCAACTGCAAGCGGTAATTCCTTGTAAACCGAAGCATCTGTTGCATATAAGAGCCGCATGGTTTGGCCGGTATGAAATTCCCCTTCCAGCGAATGGCCGAGCTCTGTAAGTTTTTGGTGCATAAATGAAATAAAAGCCAATTGCAAAAATAAGAAGCTAAATTAATTTGAAAATTTGAAAATGTGCAAATTTGAAAATTAAATCCGTTTCACGGAATAAGATTATCGACAACAGTTGGTATTTCATAACTCATAATTCATAACTCATAACTAAAATCCTTATCTTTGGGGATGCGGTGAAAAGCACCGGCAAAAATAAATATCATTAGTAATTAATTGATTAATTGTTTGTCATGAATCTAACTGAACGGATAAATGAAGACATCAGGCTGGCTATGAAAGCCGGTGAGAAAGAGAAACTGGATGCTCTGCGTGCTGTAAAAGCAGCGATTTTGCTGGCAAATACCGAAAGAAAAGGGGCTCAGTTATCTCAGGATGATGAATTAAAGCTGCTTCAGAAGCTGGTTAAACAGAGAAAGGAAGCGGCAGATATTTACAGGCAGCAATCAAGGGAAGATCTCTTTAAAGTTGAGGATTATCAAGCAAAAGTAATAGAAAAGTACCTGCCAGAACAATTGTCCGGTGAAGAAATTGATGTAATTATCAGGCAAATAATTGCCTCAACAGGTGCCAGCTCACAAAAGGATATGGGAAAGGTAATGGGTCTGGCGTCAAAGCAATTGGCTGGCAAAGCCGATAATAAAATGCTTGCTGAAAAAGTGAAGAGCCTGCTTGGCGCCTGATGTTCAGGTTATTATTTAATCTGTTGCGAATTACCATCTTCCTGCCCCGATTCACTCAGAATGGTATTGATCCTGCTGCAGATAAGAAATAACACTCCAATGAGTACCAATGGTCCTGAAAGGTACAATACCCTGAGAATGCTAAGTTGGCTCCAAACCATAATAGTGTAACCAAGCCCGAGAGCTATGAAAAGCATTCCGCCCGTAAACTCCTTTTTCCAGGCGATGGTTTTAATACTGAAGGCATCAAATGAAAAAGAGGCAAGGAAGAGCGCCATTGCAATAGCCAGGATGCGGGGAGAATAATATAATATCTTATAAGCAAGTGATTTGTCTTTCATTCTGTTTATTATTAAATCAGGTGCAAATAAAATAAATATCTTAACCAATTACATTAATTTTAGAATTACGATCCGCCGGAGGCGGAACGATTTACAAATATAAACAAATGACATTTAGTTGATTAATCAATATTTAAGTAATAAATAAATCTCGGTTTAATATAATTTAATATCACAATGAATATTTCTTTTAAAGAAAAATTCCGGCAACTCTGGAAACAGTACTTTAAAAATGCAGAACTGCCCATTGCTTACTATTTTACTGATGAGGAGGTTCCCGGCGTAAAAAAAGCAGTGCCTACCCAAAAGTGGAACTGCCTGATTTGTGAATTGTCGAAAGTAAGGAATGGAGAATCCCTGTCTTTCAATTTAGAATCCCTGGGATGTACCGGTGCCAGGAGATACCTGGGATATACGGACAAATTGCGTCCCGGTTTTGAGTATTTTCTTTCCTGTGGGAATGAGAAAATGGAAGGAGAGAGGTATAAACAATCACCGGAATTGGTTGAGGCATTACTTAAAAACCAGAGAAAAATGCCGGCTCATATTAAGAATATAGTTTTCCGTCCCTGGGATCAGCTTACTGAGACAGACAATCCGGAGATGGTGGTATTTTTTGCCAAAGCAGATGTACTGGCCGGTTTGTTCACACTGGCCAACTATGACCAGGAGGAACCGGATGGTGTGTTTGCTCCGTTTTCAGCCGGTTGCGGGTCAATTGTGTACTTTCCTTATTTTGAGAGTATTTCAAAGCGTCCCAGGGCTGTGCTGGGTATGTTTGATATTTCGGCACGTCCCTATGTACCTGCAGATACCCTTAGCTTTACAATTCCAATGATCAAATTTGAGAAAATGGTTGACTTTATGGATGAAAGCTTCCTGATCACCAACTCATGGAAAAACATAATGAAACGATTGGATTAATCACGCAGAGACGCTAAGACGCAAAGAAAATTATCTAATCTTATCGAATAATATAGATCGATATTTTTATGAATAGCCTCTCAATTTATCTTGGTATCTTATTTCTAAAATCGTGATGCGTTTTGGCAAAAAATTCCAAAAAACAAATCACAAAAAACAAATAATAAACAATCTGCCACGGCGGACAAAATTTCAAATACGAAACAAACTATTTTGAATTTGTCATTTTGTTGATTGATATTTATTTGTGATTTGTTCCGCCACGGCGGATTGAGATTTGTGATTTCTTGTTTGGTTCTGGCTTGTCCAGGTTAGGGTAAACGAAACACAGATGGAGATATATTACACCATTAAATCAATAATGGTAAAAATGGCAAAAATTACGCTGGCAATCCCATTGGTTGTGAAGAATGCCATGTTAAGCCGTGAAAGATCATCCGGCTTAACTAAAGTATGCTGGTAAAATAACAATCCAATGAAAAGCAATGCCCCGGCTAAATATAAAAAACCGAAATAGGGATGAAATCCTGCTAATAATACAATGACCGCAGCTATTGAATGTAAAATAAGCGAAAGGTTTAATGCTGCTTTATTTCCCAAGTGTACCGGCAGGGATTTAAGGTTTTCATTTTTATCAAAGTCCTTATCTTGTAATGCATAAATGATATCAAAACCACTCACCCAGAAAATAACAACTAAGGAATATAAGATTGGCAGCATGCTGAAATTACCGTTTACTGACAGGTATGCGCCTATGGGGGCAAGAGACAGACCCAGTCCAAGAATGAAATGTGACAGAGCCGTGAATCGCTTGGTGAGGCTGTAACACAGTATTACGAGCAATGCAATCGGCGACAGGTAAAAAACCAGAGAATTAATAAACCAGGTGGAAACAATAAAAAGACTAGCATTAACAATAACAAAAATCAATACTGACAAAGCCCTGAGCCGTCCGGCAGGAATCTCGCGTGAAGCTGTCCTTGGATTCTTCTTATCAAAATACCTGTCAGTATAACGGTTAAATCCCATGGCAGCGTTCCTGGCAAAGATCATACACAGAATGATATAAATAAAAATTTTCCAGTTAATGGTCTGTGAATCTCTTACTCCGATAAAAAATCCAATAAAGGCGAAAGGCATGGCAAATATCGTGTGAGAAAAGGTCACCAGGGAGAAATATTTCTTTAAAGAATCAATAATAGCCATTGTAATTATTTTGATTTAAAAATACAAAAAAAGCCTGCATCAGCAAGCTTTTTGAAAAATAAACCATCAAAAATTCATTTTATTTCATTGACAGATTCCATCCCTTTATTTACAGCTGCTTCATTAAGTGGTATCAGTTTATGGTGGCGTACAGGCAGTGATTTTTTTAATCCTTTGATCACATTCTCCATTTTCACCATCGGTTTTATCTTCAGGTAAGCGCCCAGGACGATCATGTTAAAAATCTTGGTGTTTCCCATCTCAGTGGCTTTTGCAACCGCTTCAACCTGGTAAATATGAATATCTTTGCGCTGGGGATGGTGTGAAATTCCGTTTGGATCGTAAAGTAATGCACCACCTGGTTTCACTGTCTTTTCAAATTTATCCATTGATTGCTGGTTCAGGATGATGGCAGTGTCGTATTCATTCAGGATCGGTGAACTGATTCGTTCATCACTCAGGATCACGGTGACATTTGCCGTTCCGCCCCTCATTTCAGGTCCATAAGATGGCATCCAGCTAACTTCCTTGTTCTGCATGATGCCTGAATATGCCAGTATCTTACCCATTGACAGCACTCCCTGCCCTCCAAAACCTGCTATAATAATCTCTTCAGTCATTATATTAATATTTTATGATCATAATATTAGTTCATAAAGTTCATAAAGTTCATAAAGTTTATAAAGGAAAAAGTTTCGACAAATAATAATTAATCAAAAATTTATAATTTTATGTATCCGGAATATTTAAGAACTATACAGACTTTATAAACTTTTAACTTTATAAACTATCCTCCGGTACTTTAATATCTCCTAGAGGATAAAATGGAAACATATTTTCTTCCATCCAGATATTGGCCTGGTTTGGTGTCATTTTCCAACCGGAGTTACAATTTGAAACCACTTCAACAAAGGAGACGCCCTTATTCAGCTTTTGATTTTCAAAGGCTTTCCGAATGGCTTTTTTGCATTTTCTGACGGCAGCAGGAGTATGAACTGCCTGTCGGGTGACATAATAAGTGCCGGGCAATTGGGCGACTAATTCCGTCATTTTAATAGGGTTACCCATCATCGCAGTATTTCTTCCGTAAGGACTGGTCGATGTTACCATACCCGCAAGAGTTGTAGGAGCCATCTGGCCGCCAGTCATTCCATAAATGCCATTATTGATGAAGATTATTGTGATATTCTCACCCCTGTTGCAGGCGTGAATGGTTTCTGCAGTACCAATAGCTGCAAGGTCACCGTCACCCTGGTAGGTAAATACAAACTTTTCGGGCATTACTCTTTTAATACCTGTTGCAACTGCCGGAGCCCTTCCGTGTGCAGCTTGCTGCATATCAATGTCCATGAACTGGTAGGCTAATACTGAACAGCCGACGGGAGCAACACCAATGGTTTGCGATTGTATACCCATTTCTTCAATAGTTTCCATAATCAGCCTGTGTACAGTGCCATGGCCGCAACCCGGGCAATAGGACAAAATATTTTCTGTCAGTAAAGGTGTTCTTTTGTAAATGAGGTTTTCAGCCTTGATAATATCCGTTACTTCCATGTTACTTTCCTCCAATTATTTTTTCTTCAAGGGCATTAAGAACTTCTGAAGGCGATGGTATAACACCGCCAAGTCTACCAAAATATTCGACTTTCACTTTACCGTTAACCGCCAGCCTGACATCTTCAACCATCTGGCCTGCATTCATTTCAACAGTCAGGATACCTTTCAATTTGTCTGCCATTTCTTCAATGGGTTTTGAAGGATAAGGGAAAAGGGTAATCGGCCTGAATAATCCGACTTTTATACCTTTCCCCCGGGCTACATGAACGGCTTTTTCGCAGATGCGTGCACTGGAACCAAAGGCAACTATCATGTATTCAGCATCATCACATAAGATCTTTTCATATCTCACTTCTTCTTCCTGCATTCTCTTATATTTTGCCTGTATCCTGATATTGATAAGTTCCTGTTTATGAGCATCAAGTTCGAGAGATGTGATAATATTCCGCTGCCGATCAGGTGTTTTGCCTGTAGTACTCCAGTTTTCATATTCAGTCAGTCTTTTACGTTGCGGTTTCAGTTCCACTTTTTCCATCATCTGGCCAATAACACCATCGCTTAGTATCAGGACAGGGTTACGGTATTTAAAGGCCAGATCGAAGGCTAGTTCAACAAAATCAGATGATTCCTGAACGGAAGCTGGTGCTAATACCAACAGCCTGTAATCACCATGCCCTCCTCCCTTCGTCGACTGGAAATAATCAGATTGTGAAGGCTGAATAGTTCCGAGTCCGGGGCCTCCTCTTACCACATTTACGATCAGGCAGGGTAATTCGGCACCGGCAATGTATGATATTCCTTCCTGTTTAAGACTGATTCCTGGACTTGAAGAGGAAGTCATCGCTCTGCGTCCGCAAGCAGCTGCACCATAAACCATATTTATAGCTGCAATTTCACTCTCAGCCTGAAGTACCACCATTCCGGTTCTGTCATATGCCTTTTCAGCCATCAGGTACTCGATAATTTCAGACTGCGGTGTAATAGGATAACCATAATAGGCATCGGCACCGGCACGGATTGCTGCCTCGGCAATGGCTTCATTGCCTTTCATTAATCTAAAATCTCTCTCCATTCTGTGCGTTTTTAAGATCAGTTAGCTCAAACTTTTACACGGTAAACACTTATCACTCCATCAGGGCATACGATACCGCAATTGGCACATCCCGTACATTCTTCAGGTTTTACCATGTAGGCAAATGGATATCCCCTGCCATTCACTTCTTTTGAAATGGCGATTACCTCAAAAGGACAGGAAGGAATGCATACCTCACATCCTTTACACCTCTCTATGTCAATAACAATCGCACCTCTGACTTTTGCCATGATCCTTATTGTTTTAATAATGCATCAAAGGAAATTAATTTCTGTATAAATGCTTATGTTATTTATCAGATTTTAAAAACAAAGTGCTGGCTTATCTTAATACTGGAATAATACGAGTGCCTGACTTAGAAAACCTATGCGGCTGTAGCCTTTACATAATATTGTAAATGATGCAAATACTTCAGATGAAATCATTATCGTAACAGAATGGTTTTGATTTTTTTCTTTTAATAAATTTCACCAATATTGCAGTTTACGAATTATTTTTAATTCATGGATAAAAACAAGATTCTCATTATTGAAGATGAACCCAAAGTTGCATTTTTTATAAAAAAAGGCCTCGAAGAACAATCTTACAAAGTTGATGTTGCCAACGATGGGTATATCGGAAAGAAAATGATCATTTCCAATAAGTACGACCTGATCATTGCCGATGTTAATTTGCCAAAGCTCAATGGGTTTCAGCTTTGCATTGAGATCAGGGAAATGAATATCAATATTCCTATTCTGATGCTGACAGCCTTGGGTACAACAGATGATAAAATTTCCGGGTTTGAATCAGGGGCCGATGATTATCTTGTTAAACCATTTGAATTCAGGGAATTAATTGCAAGGGTTAAGGTGCTGCTGAAAAGAACAAAAATTGAATCTCCAATTGAGAATATCTTAAAATGTACTAACCTTGAAATGAATCTTGACAGGAAAACAGTGACCCGCGACAATAAATTTATTGATTTAACAGCAAAGGAATTCATGTTGCTTGAGTATCTCCTCAGGAATAAAAACAGGGTAATTTCGAGGTCTGATATTGCCGAAAAGATATGGGAGATTAAATTTGATACCGGCACAAATGTGATAGATGTTTACATCAATTTTCTGAGAAAAAAGATTGACAGGGACTTTTCTCCAAAGTTGATTTTCACACATATAGGGCTTGGGTATATGCTAAAAGAGGAATCTGAATTATGAGGATAAAAACCAAACTGACGTTTCAGTTTGCTATCATAACGGCATCCATATTGTTCCTGTTCTCTGTAGCTATTTACTATTTTTCATCAAACTACCGCAAGCAACAATTTGAAAGCAGGTTAAGAGAAAGGGCATTAACTGCCATGAATTTACTGATTGATGTAAAACAGATTGACACAAACCTGCTGGATATTATTAATAAAAGCAATATCCCTATCAGAGAAGAAGTAATACAGATATGGAATCCTGATAACGAAAAGATTTATTCAAGTTTGCTCAATAATAGCTTTAAGGTTAAAGAGGCTCAATTAAATACAATCAGAAAAAAAGGAGACTATTATTTTAACGTTAAGGATAAGGAAGCCGTAGGAATCAGCTATCCCACACTGGAAGGCGATTACGTTGCCATCATTGCTGCTTATGATATTTACGGCCTTGGAAAACTGGGATACCTGAGGATTATTTTATTAACAGGTATGTTGGTATTCTTCGGATTGGCATTGCTTGCCGGCAGGTTTTATTCCGGTCAGGCCATCAAACCGATCGAAAATATAGTGTCCCAGGTGGAAAAGATCACTTATTCGAATCTCAACTCCAGGGTTGATGAAGGAAATGGTAAAGATGAAATTGCTGAACTGGCCATTACGTTTAATAAAATGCTTGGACGTTTGCAATCAGCCTTCGATATGCAGCGCAGTTTTGTTTCCAATGCCTCGCACGAACTCAGAACACCACTGACCTCAATAACCGGTCAGATTGAAGTGACACTCATGTCAAAACGTGATATTTCTGAATACGAGGTTACATTGAGATCAATTCTGGATGATATCAGAAGCCTGAATAAACTTACTAACGGCTTGCTCGATCTGGCGTTGGTCGAACTGGATATTTCCGAAATCAAGTTCAGAAATATCAGGATAGATGAATTGCTTTGGCAGTCGAGGATCGATCTGATTAAACTTCATGGCAATTATACTATTGATATTACTTTTGAAGAAATCCTGCTTGAAGAAAACTCGTTGATTGTTGAAGCAAACGAACATCTGTTGAAAACAGCTTTTATCAATTTGATGGATAATGCCTGTAAGTATTCAGAAAATAAGCATGTGAATGTCGTGTTGGAAAGTTCCTCTAAATATGTCAATATTTTATTTAAGGACAGTGGAATAGGTGTCAGCGAGGATGAAATCAAAAAAATATTTCAACCATTTTACAGGGCAGATAATTCAAGAAATATCAGCGGTCATGGGATTGGAATACCATTGACTTCAAAAATCATTTCCATGCACAATGGAGAAATGAAGTTTCATTCAGTTATTAATCAGGGTACCACGGTCACTGTTTCTTTTCCTTCTGTTGAAACATAGTGATTTATAAAATTTTAACCCAAAATTAATTCTGTTTTAAGCAATATCTAATAATTATTAATTAACCTTGTCGCTGTTCGAAAAATATTACAAACGACGGGTTAATGAGGTATTCTTTATTTACTTTTTTCATTGTTTTTGCTTTTTCTGGATTTTCCCAGCAGAATATCTATTACCTTAGTTCTACCGATTCAGTGTTTTCCTGCAATATTAACCAGGTTTACCTTGATGGATCCCTGATGATTGAACACGATACTGCTGTTGTTACACCTGTTGTTCCAAGCTTAATTTCTGAGGACCATACTGCTGAGGGCTTTATGGTAACTTTATCCACCGGTGCTATTGTGCATTTTTTTCGCATTGATCCCGGCTATTGGGGAAATCATACGGGAAATAATGCCCGTATCGTTAAAAGAACAACTTATAACGATGGAGTTACCTGGGGCCCAATCGAAGAAGTTTTCAATGACACTAATTATGACGATCGTAATGTGCACGGAGGATTGGTAGGACAGGATTCCATTGTGTTATTCTGGAGAAGATATAATGCCACTTATTCCCAACAGATTGACCTGAATTATATTTACAGCTTAGATGGAGGACAGACCTGGTCTCAGCGGACTGTGATCAATTCAATATCCAATGGAACTCCCGGTTCAAATAAAATACAGAAAATTCCGGGAAGAGGATGGCTGATGAGCATTGCAGGTGCATACTATGTTGAAATCAGGATCAGTTCAGATGGCCTTACCTGGAATAATAATGTTGCTTATGTATGGAATTATAGTTATAACTTTCAGCATTATATTCATGAACCATGTTTCGCATACATCGGCAGTGGTTTAATTATCGGGTTGATGCGTAATAATGGCAGTGCCTATGGATGTACTTATTTTAAGGTAACTTCAACAGATAATGGATATACATGGTCAGGACCGGACAGCACCAATATGGCCACCCCTTTTTTCTGTCCATCGCCATTGATTTTTTATGATGTGAATCATAAAGATATTTGGTCAATTGCTACTGATCGCAGGAACCAATGTGGCGCATATCTGGCTGATTCTTCTTCAGTCTGGATATATAAAAATACTGTTGGTGAAATATTTAACAACCCCAATGGATTTAGTCTATATTCTTATTATCACAGGCCTCAGCCTTCATGGTATATGTTTTATGGCTATTCCTGTTCAACCCGGACATCAGGCGGAAACGAACTGGTTGTTTTTACTGAAAGTCACAAAAAACCAAATTTCCTTGAAGATGCTGACCTCTACCAGTATTCAATACAGTATATGCCAATGCATTATTCCAGTACCCACTACATATGGAATACAGGAGATACCTCTGAAGTCACTCATGCCGATACTTCCGGTGTCTATTTTGTTACTGTAAGCGATGATTATGGTCATTCCAGGAAAGATAGCATATTTGTAAGCCTGATCAAAAATGCCATCCAGGATACTTCTTTTACTATTCAGCAGGGTAATAACATAATTCTGCATTCTGACACAAGTCTTATTGGTCCTTTATACACTTATAACTGGTCAACAGGGGAAACTACATCAAGTATTGAAGTTTCTCCCCAGGAAACAACCTCATATTATATTACAATTAATAATGGATTCTTTAATTGTTCTGATAGTGTTACTATTCATGTAAATCCTGTGATAACGGCAATCAAGAATAATGATGTCAAAGATTTTAATGTACAGCCCAATCCATTTATCCAGGTAACTGAAATTTACTTCCCGAATCCCGGAAACGAGAGATTCAGACTGATGATGTATGACCTTTTAGGCAATCTGGTAAGAAAGCAAGATAATATTACCGGGAATCATTATACCCTGAACAGGGACTTGTTAAAAGACGGTATTTATATGGTAGAGATCAGTTCTGCCAGCGCTTCTTACCATTCTGATGTAATCATCGGGAATTAACTTTCCTCCCGGAAAGGTTATTGTTGACTATTTTGTCTGTCTTTAATGTCATTCCTTCTTGATTTAAGAACAAGGATTATTCACAACATTTTTTATTTTTTAAGGTGTTCATGAGGTCGCTTCGCTAAGTTAACGATTTTTGATTGATGAATTATGTTTAAACATCTGATTAATGATAAGATCAGAAATCTAAAATCGTTAATGGATATACGTCAATCAAAATATTAAACATTATAGACAGACTCTACTTAGTCCCTAAGCATATTTATAAAGTCAGCTATACTTATATTAAAACATCAATTAACGAATAATGATTTAAGATGTGACTGGTAATCTGAAATCGTTAATCGATATTCTTAAATCAAAAGTTACTATTTTATGGACAAAAATTAATTAACCTTCTAAAGACCTTTGGTTGTATACATCTTATAAAGATTGTTGAACTTAGCTTCCAGGTCTTTCTGCAACTCAGGCTGGTTATGACGTTTGATCATTTTTACCAATTCATTCATTAAGGCAAGTTGTCTTTCCATATCTTCCTGAATCCAGCTTATTCTTTCTTTGTCGAGGCTGAAATAATAGAGCAATTCTTTATTTGCATTATCAGCCAGTATTTTGACGATGTCATTTGCCTTGTTACTTTCACTCAGATTATAGTAAACTTCAGCTATCTGGGCATTGAAGTAATTATAAGGAATCAGGTTATTGGGCATTAATTGCTGGCAGCGGTCGCACACTTCTTTTGACTTGTCTTTTTTGTTTTCAATATACAATTGGGTTGCCAGGCGTGCCAGGTTACTCTTGAAGTTCATCAGCATCCTCTGAATATTTTCATCAAGATAAACATGAGGATTATCAATTCCCCCCCATCTGAATTTATGCATCATATTATCGTACATCTTTTCGGTTTCCATACGGCCGATATGTCCTGCCTGGGATTTCGTTTTGATGGGCACCAAACGGTACGCAAGGCCCTCAATCTGAAAATAATCTTCTAATTTAAGGTAATTACTGCTGCCAACAGTAATGGCAAAATAAACAGGACGGTTCCAGTCGTTGTTTGCCAGTAAGTCGAGGATCATCAGGTCGTTTTTCATGATATAATTCTTCCCTATCCTCCATTTAATGGAATCAACGATTAACTTTTCGTCTTTTTTACTCAGCACTCCTTTCCTGATTATTTCGGCCGAATCAACCGGAATGCAGAAATTCTTGGAAGGTATATAATTGATAGCATCATCTTCAGATACCTGGCGCAAAGCTTTCGGGTTATCACTGGTCACAAATTTCATGGCAGATTTCAGGTTGAGATAACCTTTTGATTTGTCATACAATGGAACGTAATCTCTTTTCCCCTCGACATACTGGTCGCTGGTCATACCGAAGGGGACAGGATCTGAATCATATGCCTTGCGTTTCATCTGATCTATGTACCAGTCAGTTGCCAGGTAGCTGAGATTACAAACCCTGATATCGGTTCGGATTCCTTCAACTTCCTGGGCATACCATAATGGGAAGGTATCGTTATCGCCGTTTGTAAACAGGACGGAATTGGGAGCACAGGAGTTCAGGTAATCGTAAGCAAAATCACGGCAGGTAAAACGTCCGGACCTGTCATGATCGTTCCAGTTTTCTTTTGCCATTATACGTGGTACCAGCAACAGGCAGATCAATGTGACAGCCACTGCCGAAATAAGTTCAGGTATATGTTTTTTGAGAAATTCATAAATGGCAAGTACTCCGAGACCAATCCAGATTGCAAAAGCATAAAAAGAACCAACATAAGAATAATCCCGTTCACGGGGTTGCAGGGGATACTGATTCAGATACAATACAATAGCGATACCAGTAAAGAAAAACAACAGCACGATCACTGTGAAGTTTCTTTTATCTCTCAGGTAATGATAAACGAGCCCTATAATTCCAAGAAGCAGGGGCAGCATATAATAAACATTATGTCCCTTGTTTTTGGTAATAAAATCAGGCAGGTTGTCCTGAGGGCCGAGCCTTGCCTGGTCAATAAATCTGATGCCTGATATCCAGTTTCCTTTGGTACACTCGCCACTTCCCTGTAAGTCGTTTTGCCGCCCGGCAAAGTTCCACATGAAATATCTTAAATACATAAATCCTATCTGGTACTTGAAAAAGAATTTCAGGTTCTCCCCGAATGTCGGGCAATATATGGTTTCCTCCTCGCCATTACGGTTGGTTGCTTTTACGGGCCTGCCAACAATATTTGCCCACTTTTTGTATTCAGTTATATGATCTTCCTGGTCGCTGTACATACGTGGGAAGAATGTACAGAACCTTGAGTCATAATTATATGTTTGTTTATAATTGGATATCACATAGATTCCGTCTTTTTTGATATATTTTGGCGAACCTTTTGAAACCGGATTTTCGGCATCATATACAGCGTTGTAATACTGTCCGTATAAAAGTGGTCTGTCGCCATACTGTTCCCTGCTGAGGTAATAGAGGAGGTGGAAAACATTATCCGGGTTGTTCTGGGCCATGGGTGGTTTGGAAACTGACCGGATCACCACAATGGCATAAGAGGAATAGCCGATCAGGATGGCGGTAACAGCAAGAAGTGTTGTATTAAGTATGACTTTACCTCTTTTATAAGTATAATATAAACTCCAGATGATCAATCCGAGTAAAATGACAATGTAAAACAATACACCGGAATTATATGGCAGTCCGAATCCGTTGACAAATAACAGTTCAAACCATGATGCGGCAATAATAACCCCATGTATGATTCCATACATGACGGCAGCCAGAATAATAACAGCAATAATGGAAGTATAAAAGATTCCTTTTTTTGAAACCTTGAATTTTCTGAAATAGAAGACAAATACCATAGCCGGTATAGCAAGCAGGTTGAGCAAATGGACACCGATTGAAAGACCAACAAGAAAAGCAATAAGTATGATCCATCGGGTAGCATGTTTATCATCCGCTTCTTCTTCCCATTTTAAAATAGCCCAGAATACCAATGCAGTAAAGAGAGAAGAACTGGCAAACACGATTGCTTCGACCGCCGAAAACCAGAAACTATCAGAAAAGGTAAATGCAAGGGCTCCGACCAGTCCGCTTCCTATAACAGCAGCAATTTTACCGGGAGTATATTCCTCGTTTTTTATCACTAATTTCTTAGCCATGTGAGTGATGCTCCAGAAAAGAAATAATATGGTAAATCCGCTGGCAGTAGCTGACAAGATATTTATCATTGTAGCCACATGCTGGGGGTTTGCAGCAAACAGGGTAAAAAACCTGGCCATCAGCATGAAAAATGGAGCTCCGGGAGGATGACCAACCTCAAGCCTGTATGCAGCAGTGATGAACTCACCACAATCCCAGAAACTGGCAGTTGGCTCAATAGTCAGGATATACACCATAGAGGCAATAATAAATACTATCCAGCCTGTAATGTTATTAATCAATCTGTACTGTTTCATTTTCTATGAATTTCTTGGCTTTAATGCTGACAAAGTTAATTTTTATTTAAATTTTGCAAAAAACCGGGTTTTCAGTAAATCCCGATCCTGTAATCCTTCATTGCTTTATCCAATCCACGGGCATCACCGCTGACATTATCAAGTAAATGCCAGAATTTTGCACTATGATTTTTATGAACTGTATGGCAAAGTTCATGAAGTATGATATAATCCCTGAGCTGTTCCGGCAATCTCATCAGGTGCAGGGAAAAATTCAGGTTGTTCTGAGTAGAGCAACTGCCCCATCTTGTTTTTGCATTTTTTATTGAAATACCCTGAAACCTGAATCCATGCAAGGCAGCGAGTTCTTTTACCTTCGCCGGGATAAATTTTGCCGCTTCCATTCTCCAGGCCTTTTCAATACCCGCCCTGATGATGTTTTGAACACGCGGGTCTCTTACATCCATTCCGAATGGATAAAATACCTCAATCTTTCCCGGGGAAATCCTCGCCGTCAGCTTGTCATTGCTGCTGGGGTGAATTTCAAGCCTGTGTTCGAATGTAGTGAATTCAACCGAATGATCAAAAACTGTGAGATCATTTTCTGTCCGGGACGTTTTCTCGAGGTTTTTCCTGATCCATTCTTTTTTTGACAAAACAAACTTCTCAGCCTGGGAAAACCCGGAATTTAGCGGTAATGTGACTTTTATTCCAGTAAATGGTTTGATAGATATGCTGATACGTCGTATCCCTGATTTCTTTACCATCAGTACTTTTCCTACTCCATCCAACACTATTTCTTTACTGATCTGAACGATTTTTCTTTTTGGCTTTATTTCCTGCTTGCCGAATAACCTGAGTTGCAATCCGAAAGTCATAAATGGTAAAAAATTAATATATGAGTTTTGGTTGTGACAACTCTGAATAAACGAATTTATCCTTCACTGACGGAACATTGGCGTCAGCTCCCCTTGTTGTGATCAGCCTTGATACTGTCCAGGCATCCATTTGATTTTCATCATATGGTTTAAGCAGTGACAATGCATCTTCAATGCTGATTGTATTATCAAGCCATATTGTTTCATTTTCAGGTGTAAGTATGGCAGGCATTCTTTTTTTCCGGTTATGAATCTCAGCAAGCAGTGGGTTGGCTTCAACGGTGATAATGGTAAATGTCTTTTTGATTTCACCGGTAACATGGTTAGTCCAGGTATCTGTCAGTCCAGCCAGGCCAAACAATTGCAGGTTTTTCAGGCAAATATACCAGGGATACTTTTTCCCTTTCATTTCCTGAAATTCAAAAAATCCATCTGCAGGAACCAGGCAACGGTGATCATTCACCAGGTGTCGGAAAGAAGGTTTCTCTGTCAGAGTTTCGGTTTTAGCATTTACAGTATTGAGCCTTAGATCCCTGGCCGTTTTTTCATCTTTTACCCAAAAAGGAATCAGTCCCCATTCATAAAAATCAATGATGGCCGGTTGTGGTTGAGTGATGGCAGGAAGCAAGGGGTTTGAAAATGCAGAAGCTTGAAAAACAGGCTTATAATCAACCTTTTTATTGGCTTCCGCCCTGAACCTTTTCTCCAAAGCTTCAATTTCCTTACTGATTGATATAAAAACACACATAGCTATTTGACGGACAGCATAAAATGAAAATGTCTTCTGTATTTATCTGACTGAAGAAGGAAATTTAAAGCAATAGGAAGATATTATGAATGAAGAATTCCGGGAAAAATCAGTCGTTCATCTTAAATTTTTCTGCTGTCTCTTTACGGATCAGTCCCAGTATCAGGAGTTCAGCGCTTGCATAATTCGTAGCAAGAGGAATCACAAGGTTGTCGCATGCATCCAGCAGGCGCTGGATATCCTCATGGTATTGTTCTTTAACGATGGGATCACGGAAAAAGATAACAATATCCACCTCCTTATTTTCGATCATTCGGGTGATCTGGTTATATCCTCCCGAACGTCCGGGACTCATGTGCTTAACAGTAATACCTTTGTCTTCAATATATTCGGCCGTGCGGCCTGTGGCAACAAAACTGACTCCCTGCACCCATTCTTCACGTTCCTTTAAAAATCTTGCCAATTCAGGTTTTTTGGCATCATGAGCAATAACAACAATATTTTTCATCCTTTATAAATTACTTAAATAAATCATAGTGATTGCTGCAAATTTATATCATTTCCAGGACAATAGCAAACTGATAAATCATAAGTAATTATTCAGGTTGTTCAGGCGATGAGTTTAAATCGAGAGTCACAAGTCACTGGTCACGAGTGATGAGGTGATGAAGTGATGAAGTGATGAAGTGACGAAGTGACGAAGTGACGAAGTGATGATGAGATTTGAACCTGATACCTGATACCTGATACCTGATACCTGACTTATAACTCATAAAAGCCTATCTGCCTGAGAAATTTCAATTATTCATTTTCAGGCATTTTATTCTTTTTTCTGACAATGTATTTCAATTTACCACCGGCAACCTGACCGGTAAAGAAGGAAGCTACCAATATCGGATAAGTGATGAATGCAAAGCCTATCTCGAAATAGAACCGGAAAAACACCACCAGTAAAACCGGAAGGTGAATAGCCAGGAACCAGTTTCTTGAGTATTTCCCTGACATTGCCCTCCAGTATCCGAAAGGAAGATTTGTCAGCAGTATTGAAACTGCTGCTTTAATTATATTAATTGTCATTTAAATTCAGATGCTTAGGTAGTGTACAAATTGTAATCATTTATGTTCATTGGCATTGCTGGTAATTAAGGATAAATTTACATCTTATTTCATCAATTCGTAAATATTTATTTTTATGGCTCTTTTCTATAATATGGTTGTTAGGTAAATTCAGTTCAAAAGCAAACATATTATTTTATCATAAATATCATGTTATTAACTTATTGTAATGATTACAAGTAATTCATGTTCTTTTTGCTTAGACCAAAAAGAACCAAAAAGTCAAGGCAAAACGATGCTCCACCCCACAAGGCTAACGCCGGCTCGCCGTTTTGCCGGGCTCACGCGCTTTAAAGCCTGCGGCTTTATTTAGGAATAGCTTTCCATGAAAGCCTTCGTGCGTTGGCTGTCCACGAACGGCGCGGAATACAACATGCCATTTCGACAGGCTCAATGGCCGGTTACCAAAAGAAGTGGGCGTTGAGCTTGTCGAAACGTCTTGTTCGTGGTGTCCTTTTGCTTTTGGACAAACAAAAGAAGAATAGAACTTAGCGAAGTGATCACATGAGACTCCTGTCTGACGGAGGACAAGCGACCTTGAATGTACAATCAAATCATAGATTTGAGCCATTTTTATCTATTGTGTGTTTATGGTATATCTTGCGTTATAAAAATAAAAGCAAATGGCGCTAATGAACAGGTCGGAAAATTAATACATCTTCCCATTATTAAGTAATTTAAGTAAAAAATATTTATTTGACATGTTCATTTGTATTTATGAAAATAAATTATCTTTGCAGCCCGAATTTTTATTAAATTTGATTTCTGATGAAAGCAGACATACATCCAAAAAATTACAGGTTGGTAGTGTTTAAAGACATGTCAAACGGTACGACCTTTATTTCGAGGTCAACCGTTGCAACCAGAGAAACAACGGTACTTGACGGAGTCGAATATCCGCTTTATAAACTTGAAATTTCAAATACTTCCCATCCCTTTTTTACCGGGAAGATGAAGCTTGTTGATACTGCCGGCCGGGTGGATAAATTCATGAATAAGTACCAAAAGCACATGGATAAACGCAAAAGTTAATTCTTTTTCATAGTGTTAATTTTTTTAAGCTCCAGAACTCGTTTTTGGAGCTTTTTTTATTTAGTTTTGCCTTTAATATTCAGGTTATTTAGGCTGTAGTCTGTTAGAATATCAGGTTTACATTTATTGCCAAAAACCTTCAGTCTTAAAGCCTTAAGAAACGATTTAATTTGGCTATAGGTTGTCAGACTATTATTTTTCCATTTATTGCCTAAAAGCCTACAGTCTAAAAGCCTGCAGCCTATTACTCAACAACAGAACAAATATGAAAAATTTAATTCTTTTCGATGATAACAGTTGGGCAGAATTATTACCTCTTACCTACACCCGGCCTGTCGCAGAAATCAGGACAGGTATTCTGACCATTCGTGAGAAATGGGAAAAAATGACGGGAACAATGTGTTCCTGGTTCACACAGGACTATCTGCAAGAGAAATTCAGGTTAATAACGGGCAGTGATAATATACTGATCAATGGATCTGTAATACCAGATGAACATTTAGTTGCTGAAGTCATGAAACTGGTTAACGGGGAAGCCCTGGTCAGGGAAGACTGTCTGATTGCAGCCGCTATGGATGAATCAATGGTTGAAGATTTTCGTAATAAAGATAATTGTGAATTTAAGAATATTACTTACCCGATTCCTTTCCTTAAACTCAATAATCTGTGGGAAATTTTCTGTCTGAACGGGGAACTGATTAAGGCCGATTTCAAAATGATCATCCATGGCAGAGTATCACAACCTGTAAGCAAAACCGTAAATGTTATCAATCCCGGGAATATCTTTATTGAAGAGGGCGCCAGGCTGGAGTTTGTGACCCTTAATGCCGAGAATGGTCCAGTTTACATTGGAAAGAATGCAGAAATAATGGAAGGTTCGCTGATACGGGGACCCTTTGCGCTTTGTGAAAATGCTGTGGTAAAAATGGGCGCCAAAATATACGGGCCAACCACGATCGGACCTTATTCAAAAGCAGGCGGAGAAATCAATAATTGTGTGCTGTTCAGCTATTCAAACAAGGCACACGATGGCTTTCTGGGTAATTCGGTTATCGGGGAATGGTGTAACCTTGGTGCCGACAGCAATAATTCGAACCTGAAAAACAATTATGCTGAAGTGAAGCTGTGGAGTCATTCCAAAGAGAGGTTTATGTCCACTGGCCTTCAGTTCTGCGGCTTGATCATGGGTGACCATTCCAAATGCGGCATCAATACTATGCTCAATACAGGAACAGTGGTAGGTGTGTTTGTAAACCTTTTCGGATCAGGGTTTCCCCGCAATTTTATCCCATCGTTTTCGTGGGGTGGTCCGAATTCAGGATACACAACCTATAACAAAACTGCTGCCTTTTATGTTGCCAAAACAGTGATGGAAAGACGCGATCTTATTTTCGACGAAACAGAAAAGAAGATATTAAACGCTGTATTCGATATGACGATATCTCACCGCAACATGGAACCGGCTAATCCGTTATAACATGAACCAGAGTTTATAAAGTTTGTAAAGTTGAAAGTTAAAAGTCGATAGCAAATAACCAATCATTTATTTAGAATGTCCAAAATATTTCGAATTTTTTAATTATTTGTATTTAACACTTTATATCTTTTTACTTTACGAACTCTGTGGATTAACCTTATACCATGTTAGCACCAAAATATTTTATCCCGTTCATTATCATTGTTTTTACAATTGTAATCAGTGTATTTCCTGTTTCCGCCCAGAAACTTGTTAATAAATCAATGATCATCGATACAGATTGTGCTACGGACGACCTGCGTGCCATCTGTTTGTTGCTTGCCCAGAAGGAAACTTCGATTGCTGCAATCACTGCTGCTGATGGCAGCCTCGCTCCGGAAGAAGGATACATCAAGGTGAAATCATTACTTACTGACCTTAACATGTCAGACATACCAGTTGGAACCGGTCGCAGACTTGACAATCCTCCTCCATCATGGAGAAAATTCTGTTCAGAAACCAGATGGGGTAATGAAACCAATATAAAGAGCAACAGTATTACAGCATTACAACTTATATTTGGAGTTCTTGATGCAGCAACAAATCCGGTTACCATTATCTGTCTCGGTCCGTTGACCGATATCTCTGATGTCCTGAAATCGAAACCTCAGATTTCATCAAAAATTAGCCGGATACTTTGGTACAATGACTCATTTGATCCTCTGAAAGGATTTAATTATGAGGCAGATACAATTGCAGCCAAATTTATTATATCATCAGCCATATCTATGGATATAATATGTTCAGTCGAACCGTCATGTAACCTGTCTGACAAAGATTTTCTTCAATCACTTGACCGCATCAATACTGTTTTCGCCAAAAAAGTTGTAACAAGCATGCATGAAGATTCAGGAGGAGGACATCCCCGGAATGGGCATTTGAAATTATATGACGAATTGGTGGCTGTATACTTCCTGTTTCCTGATGTATTTGATATGAAACAGGATATTTTTCACCCCGAACATAAATTCTCCACAGCCTATCAATGCCCTACGGTAAGAGAAGATATGTTTGATATCTATGCCCAGACATATTCGTTGGAAAAAAATATCTGTTTTGTACGTTTTCCCGTTGATACTTCTGTATATCAGCCAGATGTCAGAGAAATTGCCAGGGAAACATTAAATAAATTTGGCACAGAAGAATGGAAGGCCTGCGTCCTGACCAACGAAATACATGGCCACCTGGGTATTTATTCAATCGTAGGTGCAAAAATGGGTGTAAAGGCAAAAGAACTGCTTGGTGCTGAGACAGACAGGATGGAGGTGGTATCATATGCCGGGAAAGATCAACCGCTTAGTTGCATGAATGATGGATTACAGGTGAGCACAGGTGGTACCATGGGTGTTAATATGATCAGCCTGAAGGAAACCGGAAAATTTATACCTGAAGCTGAATTCACCTGGAAAGGGAAACACATTAAACTGAAACTGAAAGATCAGTACATCAGTCAGGCGGAAAAAGATATTCAGAATGGAATTGTTAAATACGGTAACCTAAGCTCAGGTTATTGGAAACTGGTGAGAAAGCTTGCAATCCTATACTGGAATTCATGGAGCAGGGATGAAATCTTTGAAATAATAAATGACTAAGTGAACAAACACCTGCATGTTATATCGTTTGACGTTCCATACCCGCCTGATTATGGTGGAGTGATTGATATTTTTTTTAAAATTAAAGCTCTGCATGAATTAGGGATACTCATTCACCTCCACTGCTTTGAATACAAGAGAAACAGGCATCCTGAGACAGAAAAGTATTGTCATTCGGTCGATTATTATTCAAGGCCATTGGGACTGAAGTATTTTTTCAGCCGACTGCCCTATATTGTCAACACAAGATCAGACAAGGATCTTGTTCATAATTTATTGAAGGATAATTATCCAATCCTTGCCGAAGGGTTGCATTCGTCCTGGTTTCTTACTGACAAAAGGTTTTCAGGCAGGAAAGTAATGATCAGGATGCACAATATTGAACATGAGTATTACCGGCAACTGGCTGCAGTGGAAAAGAATCCTTTCAGAAAATTCTATTACTTGATGGAATCGAAGAAGCTGAAAGATTTTGAAACTATTCTGCACAAAGCCTGGATCATTGCTGCCATTTCTCAGGTTGATGCACATTATTATCAGGCAAAATTTCCCAACGTTTTCTACATACCACCCTTTCATCCTTTTAATACCTGCAATTCCCCGGCCGGTGAAGGTAATTATGCAATATACCATGGGAATTTATCAGTTGCTGAGAACCATCATACAGCAATGATGCTGATCAAAAGAGTATTCCCAAAGGTGAAATCACCCTGTGTGATCGCCGGAAAAAACCCTGGCAAGCAACTTATCAAAGCGGCAGAATCAGTGAGCAATATACGTATTATTGCCGATCCGGGGGAAGAAGAAATGAAGACCCTGGTAGCAGGAGCAGGTGTAAATGTCATACCGTCTGTGTCATCCACGGGCATGAAGCTGAAATTGTTAACAGCGCTTTTTACTGGCAGACATTGCCTTACCAATCATAATATGGTAGAAAATTCCGGGCTTGGCGAGCTTTGTATAATTGCTGAAACAGAACAGGAAATGATCAGTCTGATTGATTCATTGATGAATATTAATTTCAGCACAGAAATGATTGATGAACGTTGTAAACTTCTGATGAGAAATTTTTCTAATCATTCCGGTGCGGAAAAAATTATTTCATCATTGTTTGATTGAGGAATGCCGGAAGATGGTAAAAAGCCCTGCAATGATTCTTTTGGTGGGCTATTCGTTGTTTTGCAGATAAAAAGGAAATACCGTCGCGATCCGTAGGAAGAATCAACAAACCATTGCAAACGAAGGGCTGCACCTTGTCATTTTTTATTATTTATCCGCTTTCGGAAGCAAATTATTGACAATACGGAACAAAAAAAAATAACCCAACTGGGTCATTTGCAATGGCTTGGCGGAGAAAGAGGGATTACTGGCATGATCCCGTCAAGAGGGGCTACAAACCATTGCAAATGAAGGACTGCGCCCTGTCATTTTTGTTATTTTTCCGCTTTCAAAAGCAAGCTTTTGACGCTACAAAACAAATAAAATGACCCAACTGGGTCATTTGCAATGGTTTGGCGGAGAAAGAGGGATTCGAACCCCCGGTCCAGTTACCCGGACAACGGTTTTCAAGACCGCCGCATTCGACCGCTCTGCCATTTCTCCGGTGCAAAAATACCAAATTTTCATTTATAATCAAAAATTTAATGTGATTTTAATGAATGCTTGTCACTGCTTATATTTTAATAACTTAATAAGGTCGAAAACCATGGTCTCACAGGAAATTTTATTAACAAACCGGCCAGTTATTAACAATTACAACGTTTTTTTGATAAAATAATTTGCAAGTGTCAATAATTACTATATATTTGCACATGTTAGAAATGTTATTATTAACCTAAACCCTAAATTTTAAGGTTATGAATAAATCGGAATTAATTGATGAAATGGCTAAATCAGCCAGTATGACGAAAGTTGATGCTAAAAAAGCATTGGATTCGTTTACAAGTGTTATCACTAAAGCTTTGAAAAAAGGCGACAGAGTAGGACTTGTCGGCTTTGGTTCATGGTCAGTTGTTAAACGTAGTGCCAGAACGGGAAGAAACCCAAAAACAGGAAAAGAATTAAAAATTCCTGCAAAGAAAGTTGTTAAGTTCAAAGCAGGTAGTGATTTAGGCAACGTGAAATAGCTTTTACCAAGGTGCTAAAAAAAAGGAGTACAACAGTGCTCCTTTTTTTTTAAATGTACTTGGTAAATTGCCTGCAAGCCTTCATATTCCTTGACTTTGTCCTAGTCTTTATTATTTTCAAAATCTGACTAAGACTAAGTCAAAGACTAAGATTAAAACAAACGATCATTTTTCTAAATAACTGACAGCTATGAAAAATAATGAGGATCTGATCAATCATCTATCTCTTTTCGTCACAGATCATAAGCTGAAACTTTTTAGTGAACTGATCGGCTACAGAACCCGGTATCTTACGGTTGTACTTGAAGATATTTACCAGTCGCAGAATGCATCCGCAGTCATGAGAACATGTGATTGCCTTGGTATTCAGGATATTCATATCATAGAGAATAAAAATAAGTACACCTTTAATCCGGATGTTGCACTTGGTTCTGTCAAATGGATTAATATGATCAGGTATAATGAAATGGAAAATAATACTCTTTCAGCTATCAGCCACTTACGTAATTCTGGCTATCGTATAGTCGCAACATCACCCCATAATGAAGGAACTGAACTGAATGATTTTGACCTGAACAGTGGAAAGACCGCATTATTTTTTGGAACTGAACTCGAAGGCTTGTCACCCATAGTACTTGACAATGCCGATGAATTCATGACTGTCAGGATGTTCGGATTCACAGAGAGCTTTAATATTTCGGTTTCTGCAGCAATTATTCTTCATCATTTAACTGAAAAACTTCATAATTCCAGCATTATTTGGGAACTCAATAATGAAGAAAAATCAGATGTATTGCTTGCCTGGCTAAGGAATACCGTTCCCCGGGCTGATATTATTGAAAAAGAATATTTTAATATTTGAAAAATAAATGATTGCATCCGCTGCTGATAGTGGTTATTATTTTGATGTTTTGATTTAATGCGATGCACTACGTTACCCTAGTTAAATTAAGTAAGTCGATAATGGAGTTTATACTTGATTTGAGTATTTAATTTAATACTGTTTGGAATTTACTCAGAATCTGAAAATCTTCAAATTTTCAATTTAATTTTTATACCCGTAGTTCTTTTAAATTAATTACTTATTTTTACCACATACATAGTAAATAATATTTATAAACTGCATTGTCATTGAAGATGATCCTGTTTCGTCAAAAGTACTGGAAAATTATATCTTAAAAACTGATTTTCTTCATTTGGTTAATTCATATTCAAGCGCCGTTGATGCCTTGAATAATTTTAAAAATGAAGTGGAAATTCATTTGATTTTCCTAGATATTGAAATGCCGGAAATGAATGGTATTGAGTTCATGAACAGTCTGACCAATTTTCCCCAGATCATTATTGTATCAGCTAAAGAAAAATATGCATTGGAAGCATTCCTTTACAATGTCACTGACTACCTGTTAAAACCTGTTAGCTATTCACGTTTTTTTAAGGCTGTTAATAAAGCCAGAATTGTTATAACCAACAAAAAAGAAATTCATGAAATTCCTGAAAACAAGGAAATATTTGTTAAAAATGGTAATGCTCTTATAAGGATATTATTTAAAAATATTCTGTATATTGAAGCACTTGAAAATTATGTGATTATATCAACATATAAAGAAAAATACACCATTCATTCCACCATGAAAATGGTGGTTGAAAAACTTCCCTCTGCTGACTTCATCCGTATTCACCGCTCTTTCATTATTAATATCAAAAAGATTCATAACATCGAAGAGAATTCAGTATCTATCAGAACAATTTTTGGCTTAAAAACAATCCCGATCGGAAAATCATACAAGAGCGCCTTGATGGCTAACATTTATAGGTTTACCACCTGATTATTTGTTCATTCAATGTCTGCATTTTTTACTGACCATGATCAATAATGAGCGTTTATTATTTCTGAATCATCTGGCTCAAACCAGTAAAAATCCGGTTTTATTACAAGTTCATGATGCTAATGGAATTTATGTTTCGGATAATAATGGCAAAAAATATATTGACCTGATTTCAGGTGTTTCAGTGTCAGTTCTGGGACACAAAAACCCTGAAATTATCAAGGCTGTGAAGGAGCAGGCCGATAAATACATGCACCTGATGGTTTATGGGGAATATATTCAATCTCCCCAGGTTCAGTTTGCAAAGCTCCTGTGTTCATTACTGCCTTCCTCCCTTAACCAGGTGTATCTTGTAAGTTCTGGCAGTGAAGCAATGGAAGGTGCACTGAAACTGGCTAAGAAATTCACAGGGAGAACTGAGATCATTTCAATGATAAACGCATATCATGGCAGCACACACGGCACTTTGAGCATTATGGGAAATGAGACCCTGAAAAACCCATTCAGGCCATTATTGCCTGATGTCAGATTCATTAAGTTTAACTATTGGCCGGATATTGATAAGATAACAGAGAAAACAGCCTGCGTGACCGTTGAACCAATCCAGGGAGAGGCAGGTATTAATAATCCCGAACCTGGTTACCTGCAGCAGCTACGAAACAGGTGTGATCAGACAGGGACTGTGCTTATTTTTGATGAGGTTCAGACAGGATTTGGCCGGACCGGATCATTATTTGCTTTTCAGCATTACCAGGTAGTACCTGATATACTGGTAATTGCAAAGGCAATGGGCGGAGGGCTGCCACTGGGGGGGTTCATTGCATCAGTCGAAATGATGCAATGCCTGGCCGAAGACCCGGCATTGGGTCACATAACCACTTTTGGCGGGCACCCCTTATCATGTGCCGCTGCTATTGCCAGTCTGACTCAGTTGACCAGGGAAAATTATATCAGGGATGTACCTCAGAAGGAAGAATTATTTCGAATGATGCTCATTCACCGAAATATAAAAACTATCAGAGGAATAGGACTGTTACTTGCTGTTGAAATTGCCAGTGAAATTGATATTGCAGGCTTCCGGGAAAAATGTCTGAAACATGGCATTCTTACAGATTGGTTCCTGTTTTGTGATAATTCATTCAGAATATCCCCTCCACTCACCATCACCCTGGATGAAATAAGCCTTTGTTGCAAGCTGCTTCTTAATGCTCTGGATGAATATTAAATATTTAAACTGTTGTGTTAAATGCATTTGTTAGTATCTAATTTCTGAAATCTTGACGCGTTTTGGCAAAAAATCACAAAAAACAAATAATAAACAATTTCAAAATTTCAAATATGAAACAAACTACTTTGATTTTTCAATAATTGAAGAAATTATTTTTTTCAATTGAACGGCTTCATCATGCATTTCAATTCCTTCCTTCTCAAATTCAGGGGAGTTCGATTCATGGTTCGGTTTTGAATTTGTCATTTTGTCAATTGATATTTATTTGTTATTTGTATTTTGAGATTTGTGATTTCTTGTTTGGTTCTTGCTTGTCCGGGTTAGGATATTATTAAATGCAATTGACACTAAAGCCAGTCCTTAATTTTTTCAAGTTTAATACCTCTTGATCCTTTCACGAGAATAAAAGCAGATTGTATCCTGTGTTGAGGAAGCCATTCAAGAAAATCATCCACCTGATCAAAACTTGGATAAAGGGCATTATTTGCAATTGATTTATACATTTTGCCGATCAGAATACCTGGTATTGAATGACTCAGCAGGAAATTATATATCTTCCTGTGTTCTTCCTCAGCATATTCCCCAAGTTCCAGCATGTCTCCCAGGATTACCATTTTATTTTCTGTCTTAATATGAAGTAAGTTCTGCAATGCCGCCTCAGTACTGGAAGGATTGGCATTGTAGGCATCCAATAATATGGTATTGGAACCGCTGTGAATGATTTGTGACCTGTTGTTCTGTGGTTTATAATTTTCAACTGCTTTTTTGATAGAGGATGATTCAATACCAAAATGATTCCCGATACTTATTGCTGCCAGAATATTTTCGAAATTGTATCTTCCCGGAAGCATGGTTTCTATTAACGAATCTGTAACTAATTCTTTATCATGACACAATGCTCCGTTATTACTCCATCTTATACTTACAAACGGATCAGCAGAAATAATACGGGCTGAATAATGATATTTATCCGACATACCATATTTAATTACATTCTCTGGTGCTGTAAGAGCGTTAAGAACCGGGTTGTCGGCATTTTTAAATACAGTAGCCTTCTTTTCTGCCAGATAAAGATAAAGTTCAGCTTTTGTTTTTATCACTCCCTCAAAAGAACCAAATCCTTCCAGGTGAGCTTTTCCAATATTGGTAATCAATCCATGGGTCGGTTCGGCAATACGGCAAAGAAAATTAATCTCCCCCAAGTGGCTTGCTCCCATTTCAACCACTGCAAATTGGTCTGATTGCTTCATTGCAAGCAAAGTCAGAGGGACTCCGATATAATTATTCAGATTTCCAATGGTTGCCGTAAGCTGGTATTTCTCTGATAAAACACATACTATCAATTCTTTTGTGGTAGTCTTGCCGTTACTACCCGTAATAGCTATTACAGGTATGGCAAACTGTCTTCTGTGATAATTTGCCAGTTTCTGTAATGTTTCCAGTACATTTGTCGTAAGAATACAACGTTTGTCAGTCAGAGCATCAGGTTCATCAACAACAGCATATGAACAACCCCTATCAAGTGCCTGACCGGCAAAATTGTTACCATTAAAATTGTCTCCTTTCAGAGCGAAGAAAATACTGCCTTTTTCAATTTTTCTTGAATCAGTGGTAACTACAGGATGATCAAGGTATATCCGGTATAATTCATCAAGATTAATAATTGCATTTCTCATAAAGAAATCCGGCATATAATCAATAAAAAACCCCATTTTCATGGGGTTTCGTATATTTTTATTTATTACCTTTTGGACTTCCCACCCTGGTCATGGCACATCTGAAACCCAGATCTGCCTGAGAACGGTTTTCATCCAGGAACCTGCGGGTACCTGGCACCAACCAGTATACACGATCAGCCCATGACCCGCCTTTGTACACTCTGGCACGGTCGCTGATCAGGGTTCTTGCTTTTGAATCCTTTTGTGCATTGGGAACGCGATACATATTATCGGTCTTCCATGCAGAGGACTTAGTTTCATCATTATAGTTACTCGTATTTTCCTGTAAACTGGAAGCAAAGTCACCATCCAGGAAATTACGGTTATCGGATTTACGGTAATTTGTCCTGTCCATGGCTTCCTGGTCAGTAACATCACGCCACTGGATATTACCAAGGCTGTCCTTTTCCTGTATCAGTCCTTCTTCATCGAGTACTTTTGTTTTAAACACATTACCCCTGAACGGGCGGAATTCTTCACTGACTTCAAATGACATAGGACGGTATACATCCATTACCCATTCATTTACATTACCGGCCATGCAATACAGTCCATAATCGTTTGGCCAGTATGAATTCACCGGGGCAGTAATATCGGCATTATCGTTAAGGTAACCGGCTACTCCCATAGCATCTCCACGGCCTCTGAAGGCATTGGCATTCCATTTACCGGTTTCCGATTGACTCGGGTTTCTTCTCACATAATGACCGTTCCAGGGATAAAGCTTTCTTTCGTAAATACGCTCATTCACTGAGTTTCCGATTAGAGCCAGCGCTGCGTATTCCCATTCGGCTTCGGTTGGCAGACGGTATTCCGGAAGGAAAATCCCGTCTTCCATTCTGACTTTACGTGTCTTATGGTTGGGATCAAGATCATTCAGGTCTTGTTTTACTTCGCCTTCATACTGGCTTGCTAAATAGGCTTCGGTATCGAAATGGTCGTCAGCGGTCTGGTTAGGATTCATATACAGAATTCCGTAACGTATTAGAATATCTTCGTTCACACGGTCAGTACGCCATTTGCAATAAGCAGTCGCCTGGTTCCAGCTGACTCCGACAACAGGGTATTCACGGTATGCAGGGTGCCTGAAATAATTTTCAACATAGGGCTCATTATAGGCCAGTGTTCTTCTCCAGCAAAGGGTATCAGGAAGAGCTTTCCTGTAAATATCAGGATAATCGGCATATACACGTTTTAACCAATAAAGATATTCACGGTAATCAACATTCCTCACCTCTGTTTCATCCATATAAAATGATGAAACAGTGACTCTTCGCGGTATGTTATTCCAGTCGTACAACACATCCTGTTCTACTCTTCCCATGCTGAATGATCCTCCTTCGATAAGAACCAACCCGGGACCTGTCTGCTGTTCAACAAAATTACCATATTCAAAACCACCATTCTTGGGATTATCATAATTCCAACCGGTGGTAGCTGATTGTTTTCCACGGCACGACATAAGCGCCAGTAATCCGAAGAAAATTACCGAAACAATCAAAAAAGATTTAATCTTCATATGATGAATTTTAATTCAGATTCTAATTATTTATAAACTAAAATGATGGACATTTAATTGCATTCCATGTCTTCTTCTTTTGGAAACAAGGGAACATATAGGAGAATGAAATCTCATGAGCACCAAGAGTTTCTTTTGCTAATTTGGATATTGTGATGTCGTAACTGTAAGCAAGTTTGAAATTATCCTGCACAAAGCCAAGCATAATAATAAATGCATCATAATTAAACTGAATGTTTTGTCTGAGCCAGAAACCAGCTGTGACTCCTCTTCGTGAAAGGTAAAGCCCATAGTTGAACTGTTCAAAGTCCTGTTGCTTCTGGTACATGAAGTTTGGTGATAATTGCAGTTCTCCGCGTTTAATATTATCACCGGTGAGTGGAATTATAAAACCCACATGAGCCGTATATTTTCTGGGGAGAACGGCATCGCTGCTGTTATTGAATGATTCAACAGGTTCGGCAAGATGATGGACTGCAATTCCAAAATAATAATTAGTGCCAAAACCAAGCAATCCGGTAGAAAAATCAAAATAGCTTTTATTCGCATCTTTGGGATACTGTTCATTGGTCCGGTAAATTACACCGTACAATGCATCAATCATATCAGGGAAAATGAGTCTATTCCAGTCAAGTTTACGCTGAATCCATGAAGTTTGAAAACCTCCGGTTAATGAAAAACTTCTTGTTACGCGCAAGGTATAAGCATACATGGCATCCACATTCGTGGTTTTGATTGTTCCATCTCCCTGCTGGTCATTCATGAAATGAAACCCGACCCCACCTTGCACAACATCAAGATATCCGTCAACAGAAGCATTATAAGTAATAAAGGTATTGTGCAGTGCCGGCCATTGATTCCTGTAATTGAGCGACAATCTTGGGCAAATGGCTGAACCGGCAAACGCAGGATTAAGATAAAGCTGGTTTGCATAGAACTGCGAGAATTCAGGATCCTGTCCGAATCCCAGTTCCGATAACCCAATGAATAAGGTGAATATTAGTAATATCTTCGGCTTGACCATTTCGTTACAAGAGTTTGACTTTCCTTAATGTTGTTTCAAGATAATCTGCAATAATAAGTATTTTCGTTGAATTCCGATAACAATGATTTCAAAATCAACACTACAATATTAGATGAAAATTTTTGTTAAAAAAAATCTTCTCAATTAGTTTTTTATTTTTAAGCACGAATAACAACATTTAAAATAATTGTTAATTAGATGTTATTTAATAATTTGACAAGTTATAAAATATTTTTTCTGTTCTTCTTTTTATTCTTTTTACGCCCGGTTTTTTTTTACGGGCAGGAAAAAATTATTCAAAGAAAGATCAATTGGAATAAAAATATTGCTATCAAACATAACCCGGCATACCATAATAATCAGCCTAAGCTTCAAAAAGGTAATGGAAAGATTCTGAACATCCCGGTATATACCGAGAAATTCAGACTGGCAAATTCTTTTGGAAGTCAATGCCAGGCGGAATTTCTCAGGGAAGATTTTGAAAGTGTTGCTAAAGAGGAATATGCAGATGTACAGGAATCTAATGAGGTTGCCAATGAAATAATCCCGGAATACCATATTTCTTTTGAGCGTAAATCTCCTTATTTTATCCTGTCATTTGTTCCGTTCAGAAAGAATCCGTCAACAGGTAAACTTGAAAAACTGAAATCTTATTCCCTGAAAGTTTCTTCTAAGAATCCAAAACCAGGCGGAAAGAAAGTTTACAGAAATTATTCATCACATTCAGTCCTAAGTTCAGGATTGTGGTTAAAAATAAGTATAAGCGAGGATGGGATATATTCAATAAGTTTTGATAAACTGAAAGAGGAAGGATTTGACCAGCCTCAGGACATCCGGTTATTTGGAAATGGCAGCGGAATGCTGCCCCAAAACAGCTCACTACCGTATTATGATGATCTCCGCGAGAATGCAATTTGGGTTTACCAGCAGGCAATCTATTTTTATGCCCAAGGCCCCGTGAAATGGACTTATGACAGCACCTGGCAGGAATTTACTCACGAGTTGAATAATTATACGAAAACGTGCAGTTATTTTCTTACCGAACAGTCCGGAATAAAAAAGCGAATTTCCATATCTCCCGTCGTTCAGGCAACAGGGGTCATTGATGTGAGTTCATTTAATGATTATGTCTATCATGAAAAAGAGATCACGAATCTGCTTAAATCCGGCTCTGAATGGTACGGAGAAGAATTTGATGATGTCACGGGTTTAAACCTGAAGTTTATATTTCCGGGTATTCAGCAGGGCGCATCCCTGGTGATTTCAGACCGGTTTGTTGCCAGAGCATCTGATCCAAGTAGCTATACAGTTCAGGTCAACGGAACAACAGTGCAACAAATCAATATGACAGCGGTTATTCTGGATAATCCGAGTCTCGCTTATGCTTCGGTCAGTTCAGCCAGAAATATTATTCAGGCACAAACTGATACAGTATCTGTTGATATCAGTTACAATAAACCCGCGAACATGCCTTCGGCCATTGGCTGGCTTGACTTTGTGCGGTTAAATACCAGGCGGAAACTTATTTATCATGGATCACAGATGAAATTCAGGGATATCCAATCTGTTGGTACAAAACAAAAAGCAAGTTTTCATATTCAAAATCCAAAACCCGGCCTGCATATCTGGGATATCACTCATCCTTCCGATATTATTGAGATTCCTGCAAACCTGAATGGCAGCCTGCTTGATTTTACGGTTCATACCGATTCGTTGAAAGAGTTTATCATTTTTGATCCGGCTACCTGTATTTCTCCTGTAATATCAGGACCGGTAGCAAACCAGGATCTGCATTCATGCGGACAGCCTGACCTGGTGATAATTACTCATCCCGACTTTTTAGAATCAGCCATACAATTAGCCAATGAACATAAGAATAATGATCATCTGAACGTAGTTCTTGCCACAACGAGCCAGGTATATAATGAATTTTCATCAGGTTCGCCAGACATCAGCGCAATAAGGAATTTTATGAAAATGCTCTATGACAGGGCTACCAGCCAGGAATATCTGCCACATTACCTTTTATTGGTGGGCGATGGCTCTTATGATAATATTTCCGATTCTCCGGGAAATACAAATTATATTCTCACTTATCAGTCTGATAATTCACTGGTCCCTACCGAATCCTACGTTTCAGACGATTATTTTGGATTGCTTGATGACGGGGAAAATATTTCGACAGGATTACTTGACATTGGCGTGGGCAGATTACCTGTAAAATCATCGTTAGAAGCCCAGAATGTCGTAAATAAAATCATTCATTACCAGGAACCTGCTTCTTATGGAAACTGGCGTAATAAATTGTGTTTTACTGCTGATGACGGGGATAATAACCTTCATTTATCCCAGGCGGAGAGTATGGCCGGGTATGTGGATATGAGTTACTCTGCCATCAACATCAATAAAATATACCTGGACGCTTATCCTCAGGAAACAGGGCCTTCAGGGGAAATATGTCCGATGGCTGAAGAAGCCATTTCAAATACCATCAACCGGGGATGCCTGATATTTAATTATACCGGGCATGGCAGTGAAACCGGCCTTACTGCGGAACATATTGTAAGCCTGAGTGATATTGGTTCATGGACAAATTTTGACCACCTCCCACTGTTTATGACGGCCACCTGCGAATTCAGCAGATTCGATAACTATTCCGAGGTCTCTGGTGGTGAACTGGTTCTTCTGAATCCAAACGGAGGAGCAATCGGCCTGTTTACAACGACAAGGCTGATGTACTCAACTCCTAATTACCTGTTAAACAAGATATTTTACGAATATGTTTTCAGTGACAGTACAAATACCCGCAGGGCCGGTGATATTATGAGGCTAACCAAAAATGATGCGGGATCCAGCGTGAACAAACTGAATTTTACTTTACTGTGTGATCCTGCTCTCAGGATTGCCTATCCCGTAATGTCAGTCGTTACCGATAAGATCAATAACCTGCCGGCTGATTTACAGAAAGACACACTCAAGCCTGGCGGGAAAATTACCATATCGGGTCATATCGTTGATAAAAAAGGAAATATGTTGAGTTCATTCAATGGTACAATTTGGCCTGAAATTTACGACAAGCCCCTGCATCACATCACACTTGGTACTGAGGGCGATGATGTATATGATTTTTATACCCAGGAAAATATTATCTTTAAAGGAAAAGCCAGCGTGAAAGACGGCAGGTTCAGCTTTACTTTCATTGCTCCCCGGGATATTAATCCAGGTATTGGGTCAGGAAAGATAAGCTATTATGCTGATAATGTTTCTGTTCAGACTACAATGCAGAAAACTGATGCCGGAGGCTATTACCGGAAGCTATTGATAGGAGGATCACTGACCGGCACAACCCATGATAAACTTGGACCTGAAATAGTTGTTAAACTTGATAATGAGAATTTTAATTTTGGAGGAATTACCGGGCCTGATCCTGAACTCATCATCAGGTTCACCGATTCATCGGGAATCAATGCAACCGGCAACGGAATAGGACACGATATTACTGCCATTATCGATAATAATACATCATCAACAATCGTGCTGAATGATTATTATGAAGCCGACCTTGACAGCTACCAGAGCGGAAGGGTAGAATATAAGCTCAGCGGACTAAGTGACGGTAGTCACAGCATCAGGGTAAAAGCCTGGGATGTATTTAATAATCCATCGGAAGCCTATATTGAATTTTTTGTCAGTTCAACCAAAGAGTTATTTATTGATCACCTGTTTAACTACCCAAACCCGTTTACCAACAATACCACATTTTATTTCAGTCATAATCTCGACAACCAGGAAGTACACCTGCTGATCCGTATATTTACAGTCAGCGGAAAATTTGTCAAAAGTCTGGAGAGTACAATATTGGCTGAGAAAGGAAAATTAGCCGGGTTATCATGGGACGGACTGGATGATTTTGGAAACAGGATTGGCAGGGGTGTGTATTTTTACAAGGTGACTGTAAGGACCAACTATGGCAGTACTGTGGAGAAAACGGACAAGCTGGTCATTCTCAAATAATATTGGTGTTTGATAATAAAATATTTATAACACATAGTCACATAGAATACATAGTCACTTAGAAAGACAATGTATAACTATGTGACTATGTGGTTTAAATAATAAGCCCATATTCATTGAGGATTACAATATTGCTATTCTTGTCAATCTTTGAAAATTGCCAGGTAAATGAAGTAGATAAATTCACCGGCTTTTTAGACTTACTTACCGGTTAAACCACAGGACCTGTCAAATAATACTTTTGAAAATTCACATTTCGTTTATCTTTGGCCGCTATGAGGAACATTTCTGTCATTATTCTGCTTACTGTTCTTCCGGTTATAATGTTTGCCCAGCAGGCAAAAAAAGTGGCTGAAGCTTCACGCACACCTTCTCCTCCGGTTATTGACGGGATACTGAATGACCAGGTCTGGCAGAATGCAAAAGTAATCAGTGATTTCAGGCAGAGTGATCCAAGATTTGACACAGATCCTTCCTTTAAGACAGAGGTAAGAATACTCTATGATGACCATGCCATTTATTTCGGGGCAATGATGTACGATCCGCATCCCGACAGTATTCTTCACCAGCTTGGGAACAGGGATGATGCTAATCTGAATACTGATCAGTTTGAATTTAAATTCGATACCTACCATAATCAGCTTGATGCCTATATCTTCACTGTAAGCGCTGCAGGTGTACAGGCTGATTCACGGGCTTGTGATGCCACATATAATGCAGTCTGGGAAAGCTGTACTAAAATCAATGATCAGGGGTGGACGGCCGAGATCAGGGTTCCCTATTCAGCTATTCGTTTCCCTTCAAACGATGAGCAAACATGGGGACTTCAGATATTCAGGGTAATCAGGCGGTCCCGCGAACAAGACCAGTGGTCGCTAGAGATGAAAGACATAGCAAACGCCATGACATGCTGGGGGGTTTTAAAAGGGATAAGTAAAATAGATGCCCCGGTCAGATTATCTTTATTTCCTTATCTGTCGGTATATGGTGAGCATTTTCCTTACAATACCAAGGAAATCAGCAATTATTCCGGTGGTTTCAGCGGGGGGTTGGACCTTAAGTACGGACTGAATGAAAGTTTTACATTCGACATGACTTTGCTTCCTGATTTCAGCCAGGTGAAATCAGACGATAAAATAAAGAACCTCACCGCGTTTGAAACCGTCTATCCTGAACAAAGGCCTTTTTTCCAGGAAGCTGTGGACTTATTCGAAAAGGGAAATCTTTTTTATACACGAAGAATCGGAGGACTTCCATTGCTTTTTGATTCAGTATCTTCCAAATTAAAAGACGGTGAATTCATAGAAAAAAATCCTATGCAGGCAAAGTTGTTAAATGCTGCAAAATTTTCTGGAAGAAACAAGAAAGGCCTGGCCATCGGTGTTTTCAATGCTATTACTGACAATACCTATGCTGTGATTGAAGATTCAACAGGTAACCAGCATAAGGTGCTGTCTGATCCGATGACCAATTACAATATCATCGTCCTGGACCAGGCACTGAAATATAATTCATCCGTTTATCTTATCAATACAAATGTTGCCAGGACGCATGGGTTTAACAATGCCAATGTTACGGGAACAGGGCTCAGTCTTTTTGATAAAAAAATCCATTATCAGTTTTCTGCAGGAGGCGCTGTCAGCCGGATTTTTCATAAAACCGACAGCATCAATGTCTCTTCAATAAATACAGGTACCAACTATTTTGTCCAGCTGCATAAAGCATTCGGACAGTTCAGGGCGCTGCTGAACCATACTGTCATGGACAGCTGTTTTAATGCGAATGATCTCGGAATTACCCTGAAAAATAATTATATTTCAGACAACCTGATACTTCAGTACAATTATTATCTTCCGGTCTGGAGGTTCAGGGAACAATTCAACCAACTGACCATCAGCGATGAAAAACGGTATACCAATAAAAAAGTCACCGGAACTGATATCAGCATTGATTCGTGGGGTACATTCAGGAATTATCTGACAATATCGGCAGACGCATATTACCGGCCCTGGGAAGTACTGGATTATTATGAACCCAGGGTAAGTGGCCGATATTATGTTAGTCCCGGGGCTTTTTCATGCACGGCAGGTTTTTCATCTGACTACAGAAAACCTTTTGCCCTTGATGGTCAATCAAGCTGGACAACTGCCAAGAGAGATGATTATAATTCATTCTCAGCAACTCTTGCCCCTATTATCAGAGTCAGTGATAAACTGCTGTTCAAATACAGTTTTAATTTTACCAGATCATTCAACGATCAGGGTTATGTCACTGCTGTTTCAAATGATAGCATCATTTTTGGCCGCAGGAACCTTGCTACCTGGGAAAATATCCTGACCGGGAAATTTCTGTTCAGTAACTACCTGTCGCTTAGTCTGAACATAAGACAATATTGGATGAGTGGCGTATACAAACGGTTTTACCTGCTCAAACAGGATGGATATCTTGACCCGGATGTGAATTATTCTGAAAATGCAAATTTCAGTTTTAATACATTCAATATTGATCTATTGTTTAACTGGGAATTTGCACCCGGAAGTAATCTTTCTGTTTCTTATAAAAATGATGTTGAAAGGGATGAAAGCTCCATCATCAATAGTTTTTCCGGGAACTTCAGGCATACGATCAATTCGCCGCAGACCAACAGCATCTCGGTAATATTTCTTTATTACCTTGATTACCAGGAATTGATAAGAAGAAAATCAGGCAATAGGCAATAGGCAGTAGGCAGTAGGCTATAGTCAAAAGTAAATAGTCAGTAGTAATAAGTTAATGCATTATGCTTGATACCTGATACTTGATACCTGATACCAGTGACTCATGACTTGTCACCCCGTCACTCCATCACCCTGTCACTTTGTCACTTTGTCACCGCGTCACTTCGTCACTTCGTCTCTCAGTCTCTCTGTCACCCAATTCTCACGCTTTGCCAAGCGCCCTGGCCATGGTGATCCCAATCTCGGCGGGCGATTCGACCACATGAATACCGCATTCGCGCATGATCTTCATCTTGGCAGCAGCAGTATCATCAGCGCCACCGATAATAGCGCCGGCATGACCCATACGGCGTCCTTTCGGCGCTGTCTGCCCGGCGATGAATCCCACCACCGGTTTATTACCATTTTCTTTGATCCAGCGGGCAGCTTCGGCTTCCATATTGCCGCCAATCTCACCTATCATGATAACGCCTTCTGTTTCGGGGTCATTCATCAACAATTTCACTGCATCAAGAGTAGTTGTCCCGATGATAGGATCACCGCCAATTCCAATGCAGGTAGATTGCCCCATTCCGGCCTTGGTAACCTGGTCAACCGCTTCGTAAGTGAGAGTGCCGGAGCGGGAAACGATGCCAATGCTCCCTTTGCGGTGAATAAAACCGGGCATTATTCCGACTTTAGCTTCACCGGGAGTAATGATACCCGGACAATTGGGACCTACCAGCCTCACATTTTTGTCGGAAATGAACTCTTTTACCTTCACCATATCAGCAGTAGGTATTCCTTCGGTGATGGCAACAATGACCTTCACACCGGCATCCGCAGCTTCCATGATAGCATCGGCAGCAAATGAAGGAGGAACAAATATGACAGAAACATCGGCGCCGGTTGATTTCACGGCATCAGATACTGTATTGAAAACAGGACAACCAAGATGCATCGTGCCTCCTTTGCCCGGTGTAACACCACCCACTACATTCGTACCGTATGCAATCATCTGCGATGCATGAAAACTACCTTCGTGCCCGGTAAATCCCTGGACAATCACCTTTGAATTCCTGTTGACTAAAACACTCATGTTTGAAGAATTTGTTCTTAAATAATCTTTCAAAAATATATTTTTCATTGATAAATCTTGTTGTCAGTTCGATTTTACTTTCCTTTCAATAAGAATATTTTCATTTTTTCAATCTGGCAATAATCTGATTACAATAATGTTTTATGGTATTAACTGACGACTTATGACTTACGACTGACGACTAAATAATCTGAATTCCAGCTTTCACTTAATTTCCATAATTTTGCAAAAAATATCTGTAATGATTGACGATTCAACCATTTGTGCAATTTCGACACCATCCGGAAGCGGGGCAATAGCCATTATCAGGCTTTCGGGACCAGATGCTGTAAATATCTGTGAGTCGCTTTTTATTTCTGCCATTCCCGGGAAAAAACTAAAAGACCAAAAACCAAATACCATTCATTTAGGAACCATCACTCATAACGGATCGCCTGTAGATGAGGTCCTGGTATGCCTTTTCAGGGCTCCACATTCTTATACGGGAGAAGATATGATCGAGATATCCTGCCATGGCTCGGTATTTATCCAGAAGGAAATACTGAAATCACTTATATCATCCGGTGCAAGAATGGCCCTGGCAGGGGAGTTTACCCAGCGCGCATTTTTGCATGGCAAGCTTGATCTTTCCCAAGCCGAAGGAGTTGCCGATCTGATAATGGCTGAGTCTGCCGCATCACACAGGCTTGCACTCAGCCAGATAAGAGGAGGTTTCTCAACCGAGATCAATGAGTTGAGAACTAAATTACTTAATGTGGTATCATTAATAGAACTGGAACTCGATTTCAGCGAAGAAGATGTGGTATTTGCCGACCGTGATCACCTGAAGCAGCTTCTGACAGAAATAATAACACTGGTCAACAGGCTGGTCAGTTCCTTTGATCTTGGAAACGTGATCAGGACTGGAGTACCGGTTGTGATCGCCGGAGCACCCAATGTAGGAAAATCCAGTCTTCTGAATGCTATATTAAATGAAGAACGGGCTATTGTGACAGAGATCGCAGGAACCACCCGTGATTACCTGGAAGACATGATCACATTGGAAGGCATCAGCTTCCGGTTCATTGATACTGCCGGTATACGCGAATCGGATGAAAAGATTGAAAAGCTGGGAATTGAACAGACATTCCGCAAAATTAAAGAAGCCAGGATCATCATCCTGGTGCTTGAGGCTATTACAGATTCAATAAAAAACATAGAAATTATCAATGATATTCAAAAAAAGATCAGCACACAAAAACTGATCATCGCATTAAATAAGACCGACCTGGTAACTGACCCTCAAGCATCTGCATCCCGCATTCTCAAAGAGTATCCGGGTATCCCGTTATTCCTGATCTCAGCCAGGGAAAAAACCGGCATACAGGAATTAATATCCGGATTGACCGGACAATTTGATCTTTCTTCTTTTGACAACGATTCAGTGATCGTTACCAACGCCAGGCATTACGAGGCACTGATGCATACCGGTGAAGCCATAGAACGGTTGATTGCCGGACTGGAACAGAATATCAGCAACGATTTCCTTGCTCAAGACATACGGGAAGCCATTCATTACCTGGGTCTGATCACAGGAACCATCAGCAATGACGAAGTGCTTGGGAATATATTTAAGAGTTTTTGCATCGGAAAATAGAAGCTATAAATTAACCAGATGGTAAACAGGTAATGAAACTATACTACATCCTGATTATCTGGCATTTTCAGTATCACCATCAGATCGACTTTGTGGTCAACCCTGGTACTCATTAGATAATTGTTTTAGGTAAAGCATCTGACTAATTGAATATCTATGCACTTTCAGAATATTTTGATAAAAATTTATCAGCAAAATAGCTGTATCTAATTAACAATTTAATGATTACGAATATTTTGTCATGTACTTTGTAAATATTTATGAGATTTTGTTGAATATTCAGATTAATATTTAGACTTTTATAGTTATAAATAACTCTAAATTCTTATACAAAATGAAAAATATTTATTTTCAGTTACTATTTGTGCTCTCCATGATTGGATTGAGCTTTGTGGCAGGAGCCACTGTGATCACGGTAAGTAACAGTGTTGTTTCTGCTGCGCAATACAGCAACCTTCAAACTGCACTCGACAACTGCAATGTAAATGATACCATCTATGTACTGGGTTCTGTCACCAGTTATGGTACCATACACATCAAAAAAAGAATAACCCTGTTTGGAGCAGGTTATGATCCCTACACCACGCAATTGAGTCTTCAAACAAAAATCGGTACGGTTTATATTGATACACTGACCTTTCCGATCAGCGGAATGAAAATATGCGGATTTCAAATTGAAGGAATGATAAATAATAGTAATACTGCGGTAAAATCTGTCACTATTGAAAGAAACCGGATCAACTCAAGCGGCCCGGCAGTGAATGTTGGAGGAAACAACTGGGTTATAAGGAATAATATTTTAGGAAACTGGGTCTCTTCTATTAATGTGAACTATTATTCCAATATCCTGATATTGAATAATTTTATTTATTATGGGGCTGTTGTAAATTCAAGTTCTTCCAGTGTACTTATATCTAACAATATTTTTTATAATTTCACTTCATTTAGTAATGTGTCCAATGCAATTTTTACAAATAACATATTCCTGGGAGCAGTGGTTAGCGGATGTTCATTATGCAGTTTCAGCAGTAATATTACTTATAATTCGGGAAGTTTACCTGATGGAAATAACTCCGGCGCTGGAAATTTCAATAATATGAATCCATTGTTTGTATCTGCAAACATTCCTATGTCAGGCGTTGACTGGCTTAGCATTAAGAATTACGATTGGCATCTACAATCATCTTCTCCCGGACATAATACCGGTACGGATGGTACTGATATCGGTATATTCGGTGGTAGTTATCAATTTCATGATTTTACAGGTACACCCCCAATTCCGCTCATCACGATTATGAATGTAATTAATTCAAATGTTCCCCAGAATGGTACGCTGAATGTGAATTTCAAAGCAATTAAGGCTTATTAGTCTTAAATACTGAACAAAATGAAAAACACAATCCGATACCTGATTTGTGTGGGCTTGTTTACGGGATGGTCTCATATTGGATTAACACAGCAGATTTCACAAGCGGAGTATTTTTTTGATACTGATCCCGGAACCGGAAATGCTGTTTCAATAAACATTCCTGCTTTTGCCGATACCATAGAAGTGAACCCTTGTATTCCCATATCAGGCCTTTCGGCGGGGTTTCACAAACTATTCATCCGTGTCAGAAATACACTGGGGCAGTGGAGCATGTGCGAAGGTCGCACTTATGATATCATACCTCTCTCTAATGCGGTTTCTTATACTTGTAATCATGCTGAATATTTCTTTGATACAGATCCAGGCCCGGGAAACGGCACATTTATCAGCATACCCCAGGCAACCGACAGTCTCGATCTCACACTAGCTATTCCTCTGGCTGGCTTATCTACCGGCTTTCACAAGCTGTTTATCCGTACCCGTGATGCAAACGGGAAATGGAGCATGACCGATGGCAGGATAATTTATATTTTTCCTGTGCTTAACAATCAGGATAACCAGATCGACAGGGCAGAATTCTTTATCGACAGTGACCCTGGTAACGGGAATGCAATGGCCATCAACATTCCGCAAGCTACCGGCATACTGGAAACTACCTTATCTTTGTCATTGGATGGTATTTCACCCGGCTTTCACAACCTTTACATACGCGTACGTAACAATCAGGGAATATGGAGTATATACGAATACCGATGCATCTTTATCCAGCCACAGGTCCAGGTACTGAATGACCAGCTAGACCGTGCCGAATATTTTATTGACAGCGATCCGGGGCAGGGAAATGCAACTGCTATCAGTGTAGCGCAGATTACTGATATCATTGATCTTACATCTGGCATTTCACTTTCAGGCATCTCACCAGGCTTTCACAAAATCGGCATCAGGGCACGCAGTACTTCCGGGCAATGGAGCATGAGCGAGCAAAGAAACTTTTATTTCATGCCTTTGCAAACAATTTCTACTACACAACTTGTTGGTTATGAATATTATTATGATAATGATCCGGGGTCGGGAAATGGCACCTATGTTGCTATTACGCCGGCTGATATTTACCAAAACCAGGTTGTTATTCCTCTACCAACTCTCAGTATTGGATTACATTACCTTCATATGAGGGCCGTAGATGCTTCCAATACATGGAGCATGATTTCCAGTGTCACATTAAATGTATATTCCCCTATTATTCTTGGATTGACCACAACCAGTCCCAATTGTAATGGTACCTGCAACGGTTCGGTTAACCTGAGTGTCACAAACGGAACCCCGCCGTTGTATTTTAACTGGAGCAACGGGGCAACTACCCAAAATCTGACCAATGCTTGTGCGGGTTATTATGTTGTTACAGTTACTGATGCAGTGAATCTGACTGTCAAAGACTCCGTCTGGCTTTACGGTCAGGGTTCATTTTTTATCAACGGCTATTATGAAGATGTATCCTCAGGAAATAACGGACAAATTTATCTGAATCTTTATGGAGGAATGTATCCCTTTATTTTTCTCTGGTCGACCGGATCCACTGAACCGGCTATATGGAACCTGGCCCCGGGTGATTATTCGGTCACCGTAACCGATGCCCTGGGATGTACATCTACATTAACACAACATCTGTCTCTGGTAAACTTAATGACACTGAGCATTACAAATGACGCCTACTATTGCAACGGAGAATGCTCCGGAAGTCTGACTACTGTTGTAACCAGCGGTACTGCACCATTTACTTATGTATGGAGTGACGGATCAACCAGCCAGACCTTGTATAATCCCTGTGCTGGTGATTATACTGTGACGGTAACTGATGTAAATAATTTTACTGTATCTTCCACCTATCATCTCGGTCATCATGAAGTATCGGTCGGCTTTTCAACTCCCGAAGTCATCAGTTGCTCAGGTGAAACCAGTTGTGTAAATGCAATAATACAGAATGGTACAGGTCCCTATACATATCAATGGTCGGGAAATGAAACTGGTTCTTCAGTATGTAATCTGTCACCGGGCCTGCTGAGCCTTACCATTACCGATGCACATGGATGCATGGCAAGTCACAGCGGCAGCATTGAAGTAAATCAGTTACATATACTTACTGATCCATACGGTGTTTGCCCGGGCCAGATGTTACATTTGTACCTTGATCACCCTGTTCCCTATAATGCCTATGTTCATTGGTCAGATGGCTCAACCTCCCCATCCATCGGAGTGTATATTACATCCGGTTATAACTATATAGTTTCTGTAACTGTTGATAATCTGACCTGTACTGACCAATTGTATGTTCCGCTTATAGCTGATCCGGTGGTGCAAATTTCCCTAAACGGGGAAACAAACATATGCCCTGATGGATCGGCATTGCTTAGCCTGACAAGCGACGCTATTAACCCACTGTTTCGCTGGAGAAAGGACGGGAACATCATTTCAGGAGCCACAGGATATGACCTGGTAGTTACACAGGCCGGAACATATATTGGCCAGGTTAAAACACCCTGTAGCTGGTATAATTCCGATTCCATTACTATCACAATGATTGATCCCCTGAGTGGGAATGCAGCCTCAGATATGATAACAGATAACAGCCCTGCCTGCGAGGGAGGTACATTGCAACTGAATGCATTATACATACCCAATGTAACTTATCAATGGACCGACCCGCAGAATAATACTTTTACCGGACAGTCATTGTCTGTAACGCCGGTTGAACTGACCAATGCAGGCAACTATCAACTGCAAGTCATCAACCAGGGATGCGTTTCGACACCCATGCAGGTATTTTGCCAGGTAACAGCCCTGCCACAAGTCGAACTGGGTTTGCCGGTCTTTATTAACCAGGGCCAGTCAGCCCTCCTGAATGCCTGGCACGAAGGATATTCTTACATCTGGTCCGACGGTCAGACAAATTCTTCCATGCTGGCAGTGGATCCGGGCACATATACAGTCACGGTGTCAAATGACTGCGGATCGGCCACTGATCAAATCCAGGTTGTAATCATACAGGGCACCTTAAGTACTTCTGTCAATGCCTCTATTACAGCAATCTGTGCAGGTGAATCAGTGGTTCTTGAAGGTTCTGCTACCGGAGGTACCAGTTTTTACCAGTACAGTTGGTCGGGTCCGCAGATGAGTGATTCAACGGGGCAATCGGTACAGGTAAGCCCCTTATCAACCTCTGTCTATACTCTTACAGTTTATGATGGCCTGTCGAGCCAAACAGCCGAAGTGACCATCAGTGTTAGCCAGCCTTTTAATGCTTCAATCACCGGGCTGGCGGCTTCGTACAATTTCAGTGACCCGCCTGCAACCCTGACAGGATCACCTACCGGAGGTACGTTCTCGGGGGCTGGAGTTTCAGGCAATACCTTTAATCCCCAGGTTGCCGGTGCCGGCATCCACGAGGTACAATACATTATAACGCTTGATGCCTGTTCATCAATTGCTGTAGCCAATACAAGCGTTATTGGTCTCGCCTCTCAAACCATAGATTTACCATTGGGCTGGAGCATTTTTTCAACTTACATTCAGCCACAAAATCCCGGTATTCAGAATGTTCTTGCCGTGGTGATCAACAATGTCATCATTGTCAAGAATGGTGACGGTGAGGTGTTCTGGCCGGTGTATAACGTCAACAACATTGGAAATATGCCGGTAGGTGCAGGTTACCTCGTGAAAATGTCAGTAGCCACATCGCTGGTGATCAATGGAACGCCCATTACTCCTGAACTCACCAACATATGCATTCCAACAGGATGGAGCATTGTTGGCTACCTCAGACAGTCACCGGCATCGCTCATTGCAATGATGAATCCGATAGTTGCGAATATTATAATAATGAAGGACGGTGATGGTAATGTATATTGGCCGTTCTATGGCGTCAACAATATCGGGAACATGATGCCGGGAAAAGGATACCTGCTGGATACCGGATCAGGATGTTCCCTGGTATATCCGCCGAATTAGAGTTAATCCCTTCATCCGGGCTGGTTAATAATATTTGACTAGGCTGGTTATCAGGGTTTGTAAGCCCGGGACGATGTTTATCATATAGCTACAGCTACTGTTAACCGCATTGATATGCTCACAAGCTGGAATTTCAAACATATTGTAAATCCGGATTAAATCAGATTTTTTAACGCTATAAATTTTAAAAATGGTTATCAACCCATTGAAATTCGCAGCCCTAAAAAATTGATTAACTATAAGACTAATTCTGGAAATAAGAAAGACTTTGTCACTGTTACTTTTTTCAGGAAAATAAAGGAACATATTGCAAAAGAGCTTGAAGGAAAATCATTTTTGGAACAAAAGGAATTTATAAGTAAGGTACTGTCAGGAGAAATCAAACTCCGTAACCAACAATGATATCCTTGCAAACAGGTTTCCTGGTTCAATCAAGGTGCTCATGGACAATTTCATGGTCATGATGTCCATGAGATTTTTCGTCCCCGGTTTGTCCCCCGAACAGATGAAATACCTTGTATATGTTTCTATATCTGATATTTGCAAGATTGTATAACATTCTGCATCGGAAAGTAACCTCTCAGGAAGCATCATATCTCCAAAATATTTATACGTTTACTCAACAATGCTGCGTATTTTTCTTTATAATCCTCCGACAGGAAACAAATCTTCAACAGAGAATACCATGTTTCTATTGCCTGGCTAAAAGACTGCAAGATATCTGAGATGACTTTGTCAGTTAGCCCGCAGCGTTCTCTGCCAAAATAATCCACTAAATTCTCGCGGGTGAGATTCTTCTTTTTGCCGGATAATGAAAGAGCAATTTCTTCAGAGATTCCTTTTATTACTATTGTTGAGTTCAGAAGATCATAGGCGGGTGAAAGTTCAATCTTATCACCGTTTCTGATGACAGAATAATTTTTAAGATGCATATCTTCATTACCAACTATCCAATTAAACAAAACGCGGCGAAAAAGTCTTGCCTTTTCGATCACAGGAAACGTGCAGTATTCATCGAGGAGAAGTACAAGTTTTTCCATTGAATAATTGTATTTGGTATCTCTTGTGAGGCCGGCGAGCTGTGAAAAATCCTCCACCGGGATTTTATCCTTATGGCCAGCTCTGTCGAATCTTTTAATGAAATAAGTAAGTGAGTGGTCCTTAGACCAGATCAGTCCGTGAATAGGTACAGTAATTCCTGCTGCCTTTGCCATTCGCATGGTCACATCTTCGTTTTCCGGGAGCTGTTGATATAAATGATGTTGCGGTTTAAGAATGTATTTTCCACCATTATCAACCAGTTCAAACCTACTGTCCTTAATATTCAGGATTGCGCTGAGCTTCGGCTGTACGCCCTGAATTGACAGCTTTGTGGCTCTTGCAGAAGCCTCAGATCTTTGTTCCGCTGCCGTGTAAGCAAGCAGTTTAAGGCCGGTCAGATTTTGTGATAATAATTTTAATCCTTTTTCACTGTAATGTGAATTTTTACACGGTTCATAGAAAATGGGACATCTTTTCATAGAACTGTTTCCTTCAAAGTGACAGCGCCGATGGTATCATTCCCGACCAGCAACAATTGTAAAAAAAGGTCATTCCTGTTGACCTTCCCATGCTTTAATAATCCTTCCAGTTGATGACCTTCGGGCAAAAGTCCTTCAAAATAGGGGGGAAAACTATTGAATATCCAGGTATTCTTACTTACCGGCATGGTTAGTGATACAGGGAAGCCGCTGTAACCTTCGGCGTACACAAAGCGATATTCTTTACCCATTACTATTTCAGTAAGAAGTCCGGCTTCTTTACCGCAAACAAAGACTTTAGCTGTTCTCATTGTTATTAAGCAATTTATCCATCAAAGGACTCAAAAGTTGAACCTTGATATTTAATACATTGAGTATTTTCCTCAAAGTATCGAGTTGAATAGTTTCCTTGCCTTTCTCAAGGTCAAAAACTACCGTCTTTCCGATCCCTGCTAACTCAGATAATTGAACCTGGCTAAGGCCTGCAGCTTTTCTGTGCTTTCTGATAATGATTGAGAGTGTTTCCGGATTCAACATTATTTCCCGTTTTAGCGGCAAATATACGATAAGTCTTTTTAATTGTCAAGATATATTTAAAATATTACCGCTATATCAGTAAATAATGTCAAAATTTATATGTTATGGGTTAATAAAATCAGATAATTTGAAAATATACTGCTATAACAGTAGATACGGTTTGGTAAATCGTTATTTAAATTAATACGTCAATATCACAGGTAATTAGTTTTGAGAAAGCACTGGATCCAAAATTCATCGTCAGTGCTGCGTATATTTATGAATTAATTATATTTGCCCGCGAAAAAAAATAGAAATTGTATATGAAAAAACTGATTTATCAATTATTAATAGTCCTGGTTATGATGAACTTATCAGCGAATGCCCAGACAAAGAAGGCTGCAGAACCTCAGAAAAAATTTGTAATCCACACCGATTTTGGTGATATGAAAGGGATATTGTACAACGAAACACCCCAGCACCGTGACAACTTTGTGAAACTGATAAAATCCGGATTCTATGACGGGACTCTTTTCCACCGTGTAATACCGGGATTTATGATCCAGGGCGGCGACCCCGACTCAAAAAATGCAAAACCCGGTCAGGCATTGGGAATGGGTGGCCCCGGATATACGATTCCTGCAGAATTTAATACAAACCTTAAGCATAAAAGAGGAGCTCTTGCTGCAGCACGTACAGGTGGTCCTTCAAACCCGAAGAAGGCATCCTCCGGTTCGCAGTTTTATATTGTAGAACCTGAAAAAGGAGCTCATTTTCTCGATAATGATTACACCGTATTTGGCGAGATCACCGAAGGCTTAGATGTTATAACAAAAATAGCAGCTGCTCAGAGAGATAAAGCAGATCGTCCTTTAAAGGATGTTAAAATGACCATAAAGATGTTAGAATAAGGACTATTCATTGTTATTACATTAATTGCTTATCCACTTCGGTTAAGTTGATCGTCTTGACTAATAATATTTGCAACTGAAGATATTTTTTAACCTCCCAAACCCTCCTACCCTTCGACAAGCTCAGGGAACAGGAGGGTTTAAGGAACCGCAAATTTAGCCTCCCCTGTTTTAGGGGAGTCCGCCACTGGCGGAGGTGGGGTCTTACTTGATTACAGTGGATAAGCAGTTTACATTAATCAGTATTTTAACTTTATAACTTTACAAACTTTATAAACTTTATTCTCTATTAAAGCGAATATTCCTGTCCCTGAGAGGGAATTTCGATATTCCTGAACCCGTTTTTTTCGAGCTCCCCTTTATAAAATTCCTGGACCGGAAATTCACCGTGTACCAGGAATACTTTTTTTAGCCGTTGTTTATCCTGACAACCAAGGTAATTAATCATTTCCTGGTAATCACCATGTCCTGAGAATGCTTCAATCTTTTCAATCGTGGCATTCACCTCATGTTTTACACCGAAGATAGAAACCATTTTGCTGCCACTTAATATCCTGGCCCCCAGGGTAACAGGCGAACAATAACCCACTGCCAGTATGGTATTGGCGGGATCTGAAATATTATTGGCCAGGTGATGCTTTATCCTCCCGGCCTCCATCATACCAGATGCAGATATGATGACACAAGGCTCCTTTATTGAATTAAGTCTTTTCGAATCCTCCGCACTGGTAATATAATACAGTGAATTGAAGCCAAAGGGATCGGGATCGGTTGCCATAACAAGCCTGACATTCTCATTCAGATAATTGGTATACATCCTGAAAATTCCGGTTGCATTTACGGCCAGCGGACTATCTACATAAATATTGACTTTCGGCAATTGGCCTGCATTAAAAAAATTATTCAGGGAATAAACAACTTCCTGTGTGCGCCCGATGGCAAATGACGGAATGATGAGTTTTCCCCTTTTTTCGACACAGGTTTCATGAATAATTCGCAACAGATCTTCTTCGATCTCCTGCATATGCGGGTGGAGGCGGTTTCCGTAGGTAGATTCGGTAATCAGGTAGTCGCATGCAGGAAATGGCTCAGGTGCTTTGAGGATGCGGTTCACAGGACGTCCGATATCACCTGTGTAACAAATAGTGGTAGTTTTTTCATTCTCAGTAATCTCAATGGTAACAACAGCGCTGCCAAGCATATGACCCGTGTTGCTGAAGTTTATCCTGATATTTTTGTTGATATTGAATTTCCGGTTATATGCAACACTGATAAAGAGCTCCATACATGCATGGGCTTCTTTCTCGGTATAGATGGGCTCAACGGGCTTCAGCCCTTTTGACACCCTCCGTTTGTTGAACCATTTAACGTCTGCTGCCTGAATGTGACCACTGTCGGCAAGCATGATGGCACAAAGGTCACGGGTAGCATCGGTGCAGATTACCGAACCGCGGAAACCGAGTTTATATACGTATGGAATCAGGCCCGAATGATCGATATGGGCATGTGTAAGTATAATATGATCAATGGAAGAAGGGTTAAATCCAAGCTTGCGGTTCATGGCATCCGTTTCAAGCCCTTTTCCCTGGAACATACCACAATCAAGAAGTATCTTTGTTCCGTTATCCATTGTTATCAGGTGTTTGCTACCGGTCACTTCCCGGGCTGCACCCAGAAATTCAATTTTCATAAGAAATATATTAAATTTAGAATTACGAATTACGATTCACGAATATAATCAAATGACATTTAGTGGATTAAACAATATTTATGTAATAAATAAATTTGGATAAATATTATTATTATAGTCTGGCTGGTTTGTAAACATGCCGAAATTAAACGAATTTCTGCGACTATTCCTAATCTGGCCAAGCCCGAACCAAACAAGAAATCACAAATCTCAAAATACAAATAACAAATAAATATCAATCAACAAAATGACAAATTCAAAGTAGTTTGTTTCATATTTGAAATTTTGAAATTGTTTATTATTTGTTTTTTGTGATTTGTTTTTTGGATTTTTTTGCAAAAACACGTCAAGATTTCAGAAATAAGACTAAAAGCCTGACAGTCTATAGTCTAAACAACCTGAATAGTTACATATTTATTAATTAATAATTATCCGGACAAAGTTCAGGAAATCTATTGCAAAATCAGGAATTGACATTATATTTGACAAAAATCAATCAAATAAAGAGTTGGATATGGAATTATCGGAAGTAATAAAACAAAGGGCAAGCATACGGGTCTTTACTGATGAAAAGGTAGTTATTGCCGACCTGAAAGAAATGGTACGCAGAGCAGGTATGGCTCCAAGTGTAAATAATTACCAGCCCTGGAAATTCATTGCCATCACAAACAGCCATCTTTTGCACCGGATGGCATCAGAAGTTGCACATAAAATAAGCACTTTACCTAATTCCGATATCAAACGTGCCGGTCTGGTTAAATCACAAGTGGAATGGTTCGCTACTTTTTTCGAAAATGCTCCGGCTGTGATAGCCCTGGCCATGGAAAGCTATGAAACTGTGCTGGAAAAAGGAGTCTCCATATCACATGAAGAAATCAACAGGATGCGCAATTATCCTGACATTCAAAGCGCAGGAGCTGCTATCCAGAATATACTTCTGACAGCCGTCGATCTTGGTTATGGCGCCTGTTGGCTAAGTGCACCCCTGGTTGCTAAAAATGAGCTGGAGAGTCTTCTGAATATTACAAGTCCATGGAAACTGATCGCTTTTGTGGCCGTTGGGAAACCAAAAATCTCACAAAAACCCTCCAATCGCAAAAACCTGGATGATATCTTTGAACTGATGGAATAGCTCCCCTTCAGACCCTGTTTACAATAGTTGCGCTTGCCTGTGCTGTTGGTGTTATCACCAGTTCGCTGATGTTCACATGATCCGGACGGGTAACAGCATATAAAACCGCATCGGCAATATCATCGGCATGTAAAGGAATGAGTCCATCATAGACTTTTTTTGCCGCCACTGCATCCCCGTGAAACCTGACAAACGAGAACTCAGTCTCTGCCATTCCGGGATGGATCACAGTGACTTTAATTCCCTGTTTTACCAGATCCATCCGGCTTCCTTTACTGATGGCATCAACTGCAAATTTTGTCCCGCAATAAACATTGCCATTCGGATATACCTCACGGCCGGCAATTGAACCTATATTAACGATGTGTCCCCTGCCGCCGGCCACCATCAGAGGTGCGACCAACCTTGTCATATAAAGCAATCCCTTGATATTGGTATCTATCATCCGTTCCCAGTCGTCAACCAATCCATCCTGCACAGGACCAAGTCCTGCTGCAAGACCTGCATTATTAACCAGGACGTCAATTTTTTTCCAGTCTTCCGGCATACAGTTAATCGCATTTTCAACATCCCGGAGTTTACGAACATCAAAATTCAAAGAAAGAACACGGCAACCGGGGATTTTTATTAATTCCTCCTCCAATTGAACAAGCAGTTTCTTCCTTCTGCCGGTAATGATCACATCAAAACCATTAATGGCCAGGCATCTGGCAATCGATCGGCCAAATCCTGCCGTTGCGCCTGTTACAAGAGCAATTCTATTTGTATTCATTTTTACCAATTTTGTCACAAGAATTAGAAATTACCATGTAAACATATAAAATAATTTCAGAAAAAACGGCTGCTCCATTTCTGCAGCAACCGTTTGATTATTTGTCATTCAATATCTGACTTATTCTAATATTACTTTTTGATTCCATACCCGGTCATTACTCATCAACCGGATACAGTAAATTCCCTTTGGCTTATCACTCAAATCAAACTGAACAGAATTTGTATGTTTATTATTCAACTGTTCTCTTGAAATAACCTTACCAGTCATATCAAACACCGTGCATTCAACGTCCTTATCAAACCAATCCGCGCTTAACAGCAGGTGAAATACCCCACTATTCGGATTAGGAGCTAATACAGGGTCGTCAGTATTAATGACAGAGTCCTGTGCTGACTTTGCATTAAACTGGAATGGACTGCAATAATGTCCGCAATTGTCGCTAAAAACCATATGATAGCTGTCGTTAGTCGGTGGATTGGGGAAACTAAAAATGAAAGGGTCAGTAGTGCCGGTTTTTGGTATTTGTGTTAAAGAGTTAAATTGCCAGTTGCATGTATAATTCAGACAGCCACCGCTGACTTTTACCAGTATTTGAGGACTATAAGCCGTTATCTGGCACTGAAATGGTGCAACAGTTATTGTTTTGGAACAGATATATTTTACATTATTCTGGTCTGTCACAGTAACTGAGTAAGTCCCGCTTTCAAGGCAATTAATGCATCGTGTTACTGCGCCATTACTCCATAAATATGAATAAGTCATAAAACCATTGCACATATCTGCACACAACCTGCAGTTTCCATTCTGGCTTATATTTACTCCATTAATAATAACCTGTTGAGAAGCACTGCACCCGGCAGCATCCTGGACCCTGACATTATAGCATCCGCATTGATCGTAGCAATTTCCATTATAAACGGTAGTTGTAGTTCCACATGGACTCCATGTGACAACATATGGTGATGTACCTGTTAAAACATTCACGCATTTCTGCCTGCAACCGCTGGCCTGAACGTTAAATGTCACAGCTGGAGTATTACCAAGGGTAACACAACATTCCCAAGTATCTCCGGATGAATTGGTGACCTTTAAACAATGATTGCCCGCAGATGCATTCTGAAGGCAAATATGGTTCGAATTTGTACTATAAATATAACCTCCATCCCAGGAATAAGTTAATGAACCATTCCAATAACCAAGTGTCATACATATGCTTCCGTTATTTAATCCGCAGGATGCATCAGTACTTGATTGTCCAACCCACGGAATTGTGATTGAATGGGTTGTGGTTTGACCTTCGCAATCTGTTACCATAAATGAGTAAGTATCACCGGGATGCAAGTCATCGCTCATGTTACCAATATTTCTGCACTGATATGATTCATACCAGACATTATTATATAATATACTGAATGCCGGGTTACAGCAAACATTTGTCACCATACAAGCTGTAAGATTACAATTAGTAATTTTAAATTTAAGTGTCGGCTGAGGAAAATGAATAACCACGGTAAATGTCAATGAATTATTTGCACCACCCGCACATTTTGAAACAGTAAATAAATAAGCGCCTGGAGCAAGGTTCTGATATAGCTCAGGACCATTCACGACGGATGATTGTGTATGAGTATAGGTTGCAGGGCTACAGGAAACACAGCTTGGGAAGGGAATATAGGTGTAAGAAATGGTTCCTGGAGCACAAATACCATTTACCGTAAACCCGATGGTTCCATTATAGGCCTGGCAGTCAGTGACATTGGTATGGGTCAGTTTAATTACCGAAAATTGTTGAATCAGTGAGTTTAAGGTAATGTTTTTGTAAGCAATATTGCCACAACAGTCTGTTACTTTTAAACGATAGGTTCCTCCGGTCAGGTTGTTTGAAGAAGAGATGTTTGACCACACCGTACCGTTTTCTTTCTGCCATTGATAAACATAAGTTCCGGCAGGAATACAGTCACTTCCGCCTGTTACCGAACTTATCGCTAATGAACCACTATTGACACTGCAGCAAGGATCAATGCCGATTAAATTAATAATAAACGGATTATAAGTCAGGTTGACTGAATCGCCACAACAACTGGTAACCATAAGGTGAAGCGGATACTGCAACTGAGGCTGACCAATAGCCGGAATTGGCGGAGTATAATTTATGGTTGTGGATGTAAAATCATACAATGTGTGGTGAGGATTCTGAGAATTATCGGACCAACTAAAAGTATATGGACAATTGGATGTAGATATCGGATAAGTCTTCGCCTGATAATAGTCTAAACCGAGGTTATTGGTCAACCTGAGAATGCATCCGTTCCAGGGGCAGATGCACTTCAGTTCATGACAACAGATATAGGTATTTCCAGATGCATCAGTCACGGTGACACAATAAGTTCCGTGTGACACATTGACCAGGCAGCTTAAGGTGCTACTGACAGGTGACCACTGATATAAATAAGGAGGAATAAATCCGGAATTAACCTGGCAGGTATCAATATTAATACAAACCATACCATCGCTGCTGTTACAATGTGATTTAATATCGGTAAACCAAAAATGAGGCGCTGTAATGACCATAGACGCTGAGCAGCCGCAAACATCCGTTACTGTCACAGTGTATGAAATACAGGACAAATAACTGATGCATGGGGAAGTTTCACCTGTCGACCACAAATATGTGTAATTGCTTGTACAGCCACCCATAGCATCAATACAAATCGAATTACAGTTTATATGATATTTAAGATTTATTTTGGGAACACATGCCTTGAAGGAGATATCATCAATGGCAAAATCATTTCCAATGCTATCAGGATTAATATCCTTAATGCTTATGAACATAGGACCTGAATATGTTCCGGAATTCCAGCAGATTTTTATTATTTTCCAGTTACAAGGATCAGAATTGGGTTCGTAGACCGCTGATGTAAGCAAATTTCCCACCGGTGAATTTGCAGCACTGCTTGTAAAATAAACCTGTAAAAGTGCGAGAATACTTGAGTAGGAGTTCACATTTGTCGTCCAGAATGAAAAATCATAATCTGTGTTAGGTGTAATACTGACGGATTGTTTCCATACGGTCAGTTGTGACAACCCTGCATTACCGTTGGCAACTAACATTTTTGTACCATAAGGAGTATGATCAGAACAGGGATTAAAAGATACGTTAGCTGTTTGTGGGTTTGAAGTAATAGTATATTGTCCTTCCGATAGATTTGCTATTGGCAGAGGATCATAAATATATTCGGAGAAGAAACCATAATTATAGTTTTCAAAATCACCATTGACAATTAATTCAGGGCCGGGTACTGAGCAATTGTTGCAACATGTATTACAAGGCACGTCAAAACAACATACGTAAGAGTTTCCGCAATTATCAGTTATTGTAACGCAATAATTTCCCTGTGGCAGTCCGCTGATATCTTCAGTGCTTTCTCCATCACTCCATAAAAAGTTTAAGGGATAACAGTTTGTATTTATACAGGAAACAGTCAGGTCGATAGCTCCATCGTGCAAAGGGCAATCGGCCTTTGTAACAGTTGCTGTCAGTTCAGCTTTTTGTCTTGTAATGATATGAGTAATACCTTGCATGTCAGTAACCGTTACTGTGTAAGATGAGCAAGGGGGTATGTTATTTACACATGGCATAGAACTTACCGGAATCGTGCTCCACTGGTAACTAAATGGCGCACATCCTCCTGTAATATTTATACAAACAGTACTGTCACAGTTATCACTGAAATTTATATTTAACAACGAGCAGGGATCGCATACTGTTGCCTCATAACAAGTATCAATAAGAGTATTATCTACCCACCCGGTAAATCTTCTGGCGGCATCAGCCTGGTCAAGATTTGAATGTTGCAGTGTATTCAGACCGGTCAGCCCCGGTGGTATGGTAAAACATACCGGAGAGCCTGCAATATGAACGGTCCTGGCTGCATCGGAAAATATGCTTATCACACCAATTGATACATTAGTTCTTTCAAGGCGGGTATAATAAACCTGGTTCCAGGCAGGGAGTTTAAGTAAAGCACTCACAGGAAGTCCTGAACCGGCAGGCGGGCTTCCGGTCTTGCAAATTACATTAATGATCGTTGAATCCTGGTAATGAGGCCCTGGAGAATGAGGTGTTCCAAGAGTTATACTGATAAAATTCTGATCAGAATAATTCCAGGCCGGATAGCTTTCAGGCCATACCCTGTAAGGAGTAAGATGGTTGTTTGACAGGCAAAACAGAATAACTGAAACACCTAAATTTGCACCTTCATTATTATTGGTGTCAGTATAAAATTCAAACTCCGATTTCCAGTGATATCCTAAAGTTGTTCCCAGGTCTCTGTAAACTCTTTCATCTGAATAACCCGGAATACTGTTGAAATTTACCCTGCCGCCACTCACGGTAACCGTTGTACCAACCTGAATCCACGGCGTACTATCACTATAATTATCAGAAAGAATGGTACATGGACAATTTAAATTATAAGAGGCTGTTCCGGTACAACCATTTATCTGATCAGTGACCGTTAAATAATATGTTCCTGAAATACCCGGGCAAATATGATCAGTCGTTTCGTTTGTACTCCATAAATATGAAAAAAACCCTGTGCCCGCATAAAGACAACAACCAGTATCAGTAATTGAAATGACGGGGTCTGGAATAACCGTTACAAATGCACTTTCTGTTGTTGTACAGCCGGTGATGATATCTGTTGCAACAACCGTGTAACTGGTTGATGAATGAGGACAATCAAAAATGGATGGACCTGTTGTCGTATTTGACCAGTAGTATAAAATTCCCGGATCACCCGGAGAAGACGCGCTGATGAATACACAGTCTCCCTGGCAGATAACTGATGGAAAAACATTGATATTAACATTCGGCGCTTGTATTTGCGTAATATTATAAACTAAACTGGTCATGCACCCATTTATATCTGTTACTGTAACAGAATAAGCCCCGGGGCATAATCCGGACCTGTCTCCTGCAGTCGGACCATCATTCCAGGAAAAGGTATAAGGACTTTGACATCCGGAAATTGAGAGATCTATGGTACCATCACAACTTCCGTTACACGATACATTATTAATACTGGCATTGACATCAATTGTACAAGTACATGGCTGTGAACTTGTACAATTGAAAATGTTGGCAATCAGCAAAATAACTAATGTAAAGAATTGTTTCATAACTATCTGAATAAGATTATTTAATAAAAAATTTGTAATATGAAGACAAATCCGGATTGTGTCTTAACATTAACCTAACATTTGCTTAACAAATTAGTTTCTCCATATTGGTTTTCAAATGTTAATGATATGTTAATTAGCATAAATTGATCAGCTAATTCAGATTCCTGAATAGAAATCAGGATAACAATTTTTGATTGCTGTAACAGACAAAATATGAACTTATTATTAATATTACCAAGTAGGAATGGCAGGCAGGCTAATCATATTGGTGATTAATCTAAACGCAACATATCAATCAGGGGCGATAAATTTAAGAACTGTACTTTAAGGTCAGTAAAATTCAATTAATACGTTTTGGAAACTGTTTTGAATTTTAAAAAAGCTCAAGTTATTGAAACATTCAATTTTTACCCGCCCCTAACCCCTCCCTGCGAGCAAGGAGGGGAATAGAGTTCTGCTAAATTATAACATATTACATAGCGGCCAATCCCCTCCCTACCAGCCTACTCTTTATACATAAGTCAGTATTATTCTGTTTATCAATTCTATATATCTCTCGTAATTTAATAATTATTCGCTCCCCATTGCACAAGAGTCTCATGAGATTGCTCCGTAAAGTTCTTTTCTTCTTTT
>JAPLDU010000148.1 GCA_026391255.1 Bacteroidia bacterium
CGTGCAGATCATTGTGACAATCCTTATACTCCGTTTTTGCAGTTGAAAACTCAAGAGACTGGTGGCATGACATGCAGTCAACCGTTTTGTGCTGTCCTGCCAGTTTAAATTTCGTGCTATCATGATCAAATGACATATTCTTACTGTCGACCTTCCACCCCGTGGCGGTGTGGCAGTAGGAACAATCAATCTCAAAGCTCTTTCCGTGAGGAGATTGCCCGTAAAGGACTGTAATCCAAAGCAAAAAGCTGAAGGTAAATGACAGCTTGAGCATTTTATTTTCTAATGATTCCCCCTTCCAGTATCATTTCATAAACATAACCGGCTCCAAAATCCTTATTTAATACGATCGTCCCTTCAAATTCGACTATATCATCAATCTTTGCCGATTCAAGGGTGGTAACGGTTAAATCGAAATTCCCCGAGTCATTTGTTCCATCCTGAATATGAACCCAGTTCTTATTCATTACCTCGTTATTCACTTTTACTACCTTGCCTTTTACCCGGACTTTTTTATTGGCATAGTTGCTCCGGTTTTTGTATAGTTCGGCTATTGAAATTCCACCCCTGGATTGTTGAATCACAACATCCGTCTTCAACTCAACCTTTGGCCGCCCCATCGTTGTGGGGGCCATCGTGACAGGGGCAGCCATACTATTCTGCTGACCGGCGGATTGTCCTCTATTTTCGCTGATAAAATATATGACGGGAAATGTCCTGTCGAGTTCCTTGCTTTTGAAATTGGTCATCTCCAGGGCTTCTCCGAATGAATATTTATCACCTATTGAAACATCATCCTTCACTGTTGCAATCCAAAAATCAACTTTGCCCTCCTTCACTCTCAAATAAGTATATGAGGAAGCCTGGATAACTTCCTCCACTACAGTATTATGCATGGCAGCAGCAGTTGCAAGGGCAGCAGCAGGCATTTCCCGGACCGTGGCCTCTGGTTTTTTGGTTAATCTGAAAACCAAAGCCACAACAATTAATGTTACAATCACTCCAAGAAAAATTTTCATATCAAATCATTTTTAATTATTTAAAATTAGAATCTCTTACTGAAACTAATATAAATCCGATGGTATTTACTCGTGTTTTCGAAGGTCAGTTCATAATCAAGTGAAAATGACATTTTATGTTTAAACTGCCAGGATAGATTCGCCTGTGCGATATGCTGAATGAGCGTTGAATTAGAATTTAAAAAACTATAATTCACAAACTGGTAATTAACGTCACCGAATAATTTTCCCTTTATAATATCCCTGGATAATCTAAGCTCATATATATTTCCATTAAGATAGCTGGTTTTTAATATATTAGCAGTCAGCGTAGCCGAAGCTTTTATCCACGGAAGCTGATTGACAGAAATAAACCCGTTCAGGTTTTCATTTGGATGCAAATCATTGGTACGAAAACGGTATCCCGCATTAACACCCATATTTATCTGATTACCCAGGCGATAGTTTACTCTGAATTGCAAACCCTGGCGTGTCGCATCTTCAAGTAACCGGTCGGCAAAGCTCTTGTATGTTTCATAATAGATTACATTTTTCCTTGCGTCATATGAAGCAAATAATGACAATCGTTTAAAAACTTTATAGCGGAGTGAGAAATACAGACTGGTGAGCGTTGGTTGGTTCTTTGGAATACCTTCAACAACCTTGTACAGATCCAGTTCGCATGAAGTCAAAAGGTACAGGTTCTTCAGTAAGGAGTTATCGTGCTGGAAATAAACCAACCGCCTGTCGGTAATACCACTGTTCTTTTGCTCAAAAAAAGCAAATGAACTTTGCATCCGGCCCATTTTCGTTGACACATTGTGCGCGACGAAAGCTCCATACTCCAGTAATTTGAAATTAACATTATAATCGGCATCATTGGGCCGCGAGCCGGCAACTGCCACGCATAAAATATATTTTTTCGAATCGTATCCCATTCATTCAATTTATGCGAAAAAGTGATATAACTTTCTGCTGAAATCCTTGAATTAGCCAGGTTGGATGCCCTGATCGAAAAAGTATATCTCATCCTTTGAGAATTTGCTATTGCAGTATTGGATAAATTGGAATAGGAAGAAACCGATAATGACCCCTGAAGGTCCTGTTTCCTTTTAATTTCAGCGACCTTTATGATTGAATCAGTTCCTGTCCTGGCAATCTCCCGTGATGAAGGCATTTCAACGGTTTTGTCGGTTTTTTGTTTAACCGGTACGATCTTCTCGTGCACTTTTATGGCAACATCATCATCGATTTTAACCTCTGTCTTATCGAGTGGCTTACCAACACAGGAAACCGACGAAATATTTTCAACTATAAAAAGTGGAATTAATTTATCATCAACCTTACGGAAAATAGTATCTCCCGCGTGTATCTTTTCTGTATTTTGAAATTTTACATAAATATTCTGAGCAGTAATATAGGATACCTTACCCGTCAGCAAGAAATTGGATTCCTGTCCGTATATTTGAGAAAAAACGGACATGACGAATAAAATAAATATCAATCTCCTTTTCACTTTCTTTTATTTATCTGTTTTTTAATTACCCTCGGGGATGACAATTTAAACAAGCTACACTGTTGTAAGAATATCCGGATCTCCCCCTGTGTTCGTTATCCACATTTGTCTTATTACTGTGTTCGTGACAAAGAAGACAATTGAATACTGCATAATTGGTGGCTGTTGTGTGGCATTCGGAACAAAGTGTCCAGGTGTTTTTGTGATGCCCGCTGTAAATTGGGAAAAACTGGCTGTCGTGGTTATAGGTTGAAGGCGTCCAGGCAGTCACGCTATGACACGTTTGACACTCTTTCGGGAATTGAGCTGTTACATGATTTGGATTGGTTGCCGCATTGTATTTATCGGCATGGCATCCGTAACAAGTATTTGGTGTTGAGGCATAATTGCCTTTGTGGCACAGAACACAATTTGTTCCAATGGCTGAATGGGCACCTGACAACACAAAATAATTGCTGTGAATTGGGAATGTAGCAGGTACCCAGCCCAGGTTCGTGGTATGGCAGTCACCGCAGGTTACTGCCAATCCAAGATTTTTATGATTGGGATTTGAAGCCTGATTATAGTCTGTCTGATGACAGGAAACGCAGGTTGTCGGAGTATTGGAATAACCATTGGTGTGGCACTGTGCGCATAAAGTAGTTGCATGCACACCGGTAAGCGGGAAGCTGGTTGATGAATGATTAAAGGTGGCATTCAGCCAATTATCTGCATTGTGGCATATTTTGCAATCCGTCGGATAAGACTGTGCCTTGTGATCTTTTGCACCGTCATACTGAACCTGATGGCAGGCAATACAATCAGTCCTCGTATTCAATACAGTTCCTTTATGACAATCTGAACATTGTATAACGACCGCATGCCCGCCTGTTAATGCAAAACCCGTAGTAGTATGATTGAAAGTCGA
>JAPLDU010000145.1:0-1267 GCA_026391255.1 Bacteroidia bacterium
AGTTACACTGCAACAGATCCTTCCGGAAATGTGAGCATAGAAAACTGCAGGGTGATCAGGGTAATTCCGACTGGAAGTGGAATATCAGATATTAGTGATAGAGAATTACAGATCTATCCAAACCCGACAAAAGGCAAGTTTAACATTGTTATGGGAAGTGAGGAAATCAGGGGAATTATCATATCAAACCTGTTAGGTAAAGTAATACAGGTAGTGAAGAAAGATGAAATAAAAGGAAACAGGTATGAGTTGAACCTTGAAGGTGAACCTGCCGGAGTATATACGGTAAAAATATCAACTGGAAGCAATACGATAGTGAAGAGGGTAGAGATCAGCAGGTAAACAAGGGTTGAAATTTTAAAAATCATAAGCCTGTTCCTGTTTCAGGGGCAGGCTTTTGTATGTTTAAAAACAGTGATTTGTGGCTTATGCAAGAGTAGTTCAGCAAATGAAATAAAATGAAATTATTATTAACAGGTTCAAATGGAACAATTGGTCAATCACTTAAAGAATATCTGTATAAAAATGATTATGAATTTATTTGCTGGGATAGAAAAACTATTCCTGTGGATAACTACCATATCATGGAAGAATTCATAAGGGATAGTCGTATTGATACTTTGATTCACCTGGCAGCGGTTACGTCTTTTGATGAAAAAAAAAGAACAGATAGCTGGAAGGTGAATTATGAATGGCCAAGTGATCTGGCCTGGATATGCGGAAAATTCAATATAAGGTTTATTTATACAAGCTCGGCCATGGTTTTTTCGGGAAAATCAGGGCCTTATAATATCAATTCTCTTCCTGATGCGACATCAGGCTATGGATATGAAAAAAGAATGTCAGAACAAAAGGTAATGTCACAAAATCCGGGGTCAGTCATACTCCGTCTTGGCTGGCAGATTTCAGGCGAGGGCAGGAATACAATTAATCATTATCTTGACAAAACAATGTCTGAAAAGGGAATAATTCAGGCAAGTACAAATTGGTTTCCCTCCTGTTCTTTTATTGAGGATACTGTCAGTTTCATTGTTAAAAGTAAGAAGTTTTTACCTGGCATTTACATGATAGATTCCAATCTGAGATGGAATTTTTATGAAATAATCTCTCAGATGAAATTATATTTTAATAAGGATTGGAATATCATTACTGTGAATGATTTTATTCAGGATTCAAGAATGTCTGATCCCAGGATCAGTATTCCTGATCTTAAAAAACATCTTCCCGGTTTGCCTTAGTTATCAGATCAGGTCAATATTGTTGACAT
>JAPLDU010000145.1:1297-1967 GCA_026391255.1 Bacteroidia bacterium
GTAAACATTTTTTATTATGGTACACCTTTTTAATTTTAACCCTGATATATTTACCTGGGTTGTATTACCCATATTAATTTTTTTGGCAAGGATATGCGATGTCAGTATCGGCACCATCAGGTTAATCTTGGTTTCTAAAGGTTATAAGGTAATTGCACCCGTACTTGGTTTTTTTGAGGTGATCATCTGGATTCTTGCGATTAGCCAGATCATGCAGCATCTCAATAATGTAGTTTGTTATATTGCCTATGGCGGGGGATTCGCCATGGGTAATTTTGTCGGAATAATACTTGAAGAAAAATTATCCCTGGGAACGGTGATTTTCAGGATCATTCCTAAAGATGATTCATCGGAACTGATCTTGTGGCTGAAGTCACAGAATTATGGAGTTACCTTAATTGATGGTGAAGGAAGTTTGGGTAAAGTGAAGGTGATTTTTTCTATCTTAGACAGAAAAAATATTGATCATGTTGTATCAATGATCAATCATTTTAATCCACATTCATTTTATTCAATTGAAGATGTACGATCTGTCAGTGAAGGTATCTTCAGGAAAAACCAAACCCCAAGACCGTTTTATGCAAATAGTTTCTGGAATAAAAAGAGATAATCAATGAAATGAGGAACATCCTTAACTACATAATAATCACAATTATATGGCTGATAGGAC
>JAPLDU010000012.1 GCA_026391255.1 Bacteroidia bacterium
TACACCGGGTGCAGGCAATGTTGGTAATAATTCCGTGGTACTCCAGGTAACTGACGGTATAGCAACCCCGGTGCAACAATCATTTACCATTGTTGTAACAGCAGAAAATCCTCCATCATTTACATCGACCCCAATAACAGCGGGCACACAAGGAATAGTCTACACATATAATATTTCATGTACTGATCCTGATGCGGGCAATGTGCTGACCATCACCTGCCCTACCAAACCAGCCTGGCTGACATTTACCGCTTCGGGTGGAAATGCCGGCTTAAGCGGTACTCCCGGTGCCGGCGATATAGGAAACAACACTGTAGTTTTACAAGTTACAGATGGGATTGGGGCGCCTGTGCAACAATCATTTACCATTGTGGTTTCAGCAAATACACCGCCACAGTTCACATCTACCCCGGAAATGATGGATGCTGTAGGTTCTCCCTATAATTATGACATTGTTACTTCCGACCCTGACCCGGGAGCAATCATGACTATCACCTGTCCTGTAATACCAGCCTGGCTGACTTTTACTGTGAATAGTAATGGATCGGCAACACTGTCTGGTAATCCATCAGTTACAGACCTCGGTGAAAATTCAGTAAGCCTGCAGGTTACCGATGGTATTAATCCTCCTGTTATGCAGAATTTTACAATAATGGTATCTAATTATGTTGTTGATGCCAATGATGTCACGTTAAGTTACATACCCGATCTTACTGTGGTAAATATAGGAGAAACCGTCACCATCATGGCAAGCAGTCTTCATCCGCTGGTGCAAGTTAGTTCAGATACATGGAACGCAAATCTAAATGATCCACTGCCAGGTGGATTTGGTGTGCAGACCAGTGATTATACATTTACCATTACAAGCCCTGACACAATCTACTTTGTATGTCAACACCATGTTTCTGCAGGAATGAAAGGCAGGATTGTTGTGAATATTCCCAATACACCGCCACAATTCACATCTACCCCGGAAATGATGGATGCTGTAGGTTCTCCCTATAATTATGACATTGTTACTTCCGACCCTGACCCGGGAGCAATCATGACTATCACCTGTCCTGTAATACCGGCCTGGCTGACTTTTACTGTGAATAGTAATGGATCGGCAACATTGTCTGGTACTCCATCAGTTACTGACCTCGGTGAAAATTCAGTAAGCCTGCAGGTTACCGATGGTATTAATCCTCCTGTTATGCAGAATTTTACAATAATGGTATCTGACCATGTTGTTAACACCGATGATATAACGTTAAGTTACATACCAGATCTTACTATAGCCAACATAGGAGAAACAGTCACCATCATGGCAAGCGATTTTCATCCGCTGGTGCAGGTGAGTGCAGATACATGGAATTCAAACCTGAATGATCCACTTCCGGGTGGATTTGGTGTGCAGTACAGTGATTATACATTTACCATTACAAGCCCTGACACAATCTACTTTGCATGCCAAAACCATGTTTTTATAGGAATGAAAGGAAGGATTATTGTAAATATTCCCAATACACCTCCCCAGTTCACTTCCACACCAGTATTGACCGGAACACAAGGTGTTTCATACCTGTACAATATTACATGTACTGATCCCGATGCGGGAAATACATTGACCATCACATGTCCTACACTTCCTTCCTGGTTGAGTTTTACTTCATCAGGAGGAACAGCTACTTTAACCGGAACACCGGGGACTGACAATACAGGTAACAATCCCGTTGTATTACAGGTGAGTGATGGCATAGCATCTCCTGTTCAGCAAGCATTCACTATCGTTGTTTCACCCTCAGGACAATACCAAATAATCAATTTTTCACAAAGCTGGGGTATATTTTCAACATACATAATCCCCACCAATCCGGCAATATCCTCTGTATTTTTTCCCATTTCTGATGCCCTGGTGATATGCAAGGATGGTACGGGAAATGTTTACTGGCCCCAATATGGAGTTAACCAAATCGGGAACATGACAATTGGTAAAGGGTACCAGATCAACGATGGAGTATCATAGGATATTTAAGGCAATCATCAGGACCCATAATTTCAATGCTTTCAGGAATATCAGGCAGCATTGTCATTGTTAAGGACGGAGGAGGGAATGTTTACTGGCCGCAATATGGGGTGAACCAGATTATCAATATGTTACCTGGCAAAGGATACCAGATTAATCTGTCGCAACAGCAGATTTTGACTTATCCGGCCAACTAACCGAAATTCATCTTAAAGAATAAAAAAGCTGCTTACGGCCATGACAGGCTGAAAGCAGCTTTTTTCATATCAGTGATTCACTTTAGTTCCTGCGGCGGTCACGATCGCCAGGGCCACTTCTGCGCTGGTCACGATCACGGTCGCGGTACTGACCCTGTGGGCGGCCTGAAGAATGCTCACCATGCGGACGATGCGGGCGCTCTTCACCTTCAGGCATACCTTCCGGCCTTGGAAGCAATGCTTTTCTTGATAATTTGACCTTACCGGCTTTATCAATGTCAATGATCTTCACTTCAAGTTCATCACCATCTTTCAGCACATCTTCAATCGCTTTAATACGGCGGTAATCATATTCCGATATGTGAAGCAAGCCTTCCTTGCCAGGCAAAAATTCGATAAATGCACCGAATTCTTTCAGTCCTTTCACTTTGCCCTTATAAACCTTTCCGATTTCAGGAACTTCAATGATTTCCTTGATGCGCTTTATAGCTGCCTCAATGGATTCAAGGTTTTCGGCAAATACATCCACCACACCCTTGTTATCAATTTCCTCAATGACAATGGTGGTTCCGGTATCGGCCTGAAGCTGCTGGATTACCTTACCACCCTGGCCGATCACAGCGCCGATCATTTCTTTCGGAATAATGATCTTTTCGATCCTTGGTACATTTGGTTTATAATCAGCACGTGGCTCAGCCAGTGTATCCGTTAACTTATCGAGTATGAAAAGACGTCCCTGCCTTGCCTGTTCCAATGCTTTGGCCATAATTTCAAAGCTCAGCCCGTCGGTCTTGATATCCATCTGTGTGGCGGTTATACCTTCAGAAGTACCGGTGACTTTAAAGTCCATATCACCCAGGTGGTCTTCATCACCCAAAATATCTGACAATATGGCAAATTTGCCGTTGTTATCAGTGATAAGCCCCATGGCTATTCCGGAAACCGGTCTTTTGATCTTCACACCGGTATCCATCAGAGCGAGAGTACTGGCGCAAACAGTGGCCATAGATGAGGAACCGTTGGATTCGAGAATATCGGAAACAATACGGATTGTGTAAGGATTAATTTCACCATTTGGCGGGATCATTCTTTTGAGTGCACGGTGTGCCAGGTTCCCATGACCAATCTCACGGCGGCTCAGACCTCTCGAAGGTTTTGCATCACCGGTGGAGAATGGGGGAAAATTATAATGAAGCAGAAATTTATCAGTCCCCTGCAACATCACTTCATCAATTATTTTCTCATCGAGTTTAGTGCCCAGAGTCACTGTGGTAATCGACTGTGTCTCACCCCGGGTAAAGATTGCACTACCATGGGCTGAGGGCAGGTAGTCCACTTCGCACCAGATGGGGCGGATCTGGTCAGTTTTCCGGCCATCAAGCCTGATACCTTCGTCAAGTATCAGTCTTCTCACTGCATCTTTATGAATATCATGAAAATAACGATTTACCAGCATTTCTTTGGTCTCATCTTTGTCAGCAAGTGACTCAAGAAATTCCTTTTTAATATTTTCAAAAGCTTCTGACCGCTCATGTTTATTTGGATTGGCCAGTTTGGCAGCATCGTAGACTTTCTGGTAAGTGCTTTCCTGAAGTGATTTTTTTAATTCTTCGTCATTCACCTCATGGCAATATTCGCGTTTTTTTATGCCGAGGGCTTCTGCCAGTTCAAGTTGTATCTGGCACTGAATTTTAATGGCTCCATGGGCAAATTTAATGGCTTCCAGCATATCGGCTTCCGCAACCTCGTTCATTTCACCTTCCACCATAACTATATTTGACATGGTTGCCGCAACGATGATATCAATATCGGCATTCACCATTTCGGAAATGACGGGGTTGATTTTAAACTCACCGTTTATCCTGGCCACCCTGACCTCTGAAATCGGACCATTGAACGGAACATTGGAAATCATCAGAGCAGTAGATGCAGCAAGGCCTGCAAAAGCATCAGGCATTACTTCCTTATCGGCTGAAAAAAGATTGATGGTCACGAACGTTTCGGCATGATAATCATTGGGAAATAAAGGCCTGAGGGCCCTGTCAACAAGACGTGCAATGAGTACCTCGTAATCGGACGGCCTGGCTTCCCTCTTCATGAAACCTCCCGGAAAACGGCCAATGGATGCAAACTTCTCTTTATAATCAACTGAAAGGGGCATAAAATCGGCGGTTTCATTTACTGCTTCCTTTGCAGATACAACCGTTGCAAGAAGCACCAGGTTACCAACCCTGACTACTACGGAACCATCGGCTTGTTTTGCCAGCTTGCCCGTTTCAATAGTGACTTCTCTCCCATCCGGTAATTGGTAGGATTTTTGAATAATATTCATCTTAATGTTTTTTATATAAACAAAAAAAGGCAATTGAAAGTTGCCTTTTTTTCGTTACTTACGAATGTTCAAAGCTTTTATTATTTCACGATAGCGGTTGATATCTTTCGCATACAGATAATCCAATAACCGGCGACGTTTCCCGACTAATTTTAATAAGGCACGCTGTGTATTAAAATCTTTTTTGTGGCTTCTCAAATGCTCGGTCAGATGATTGATCCTGTGAGAAAAAATAGCGATCTGGCCTTCTGATGAACCAGTATTAATCTCTGATTTCCCGTAAGTTTTGAAAAATTCTTTCTTTATTTCACTTGTTAAATACATACATTCTCAATTAATTGATTAATCCATTTTTTTAAGCCCGCAAAAGTATAAATTTATTTTATATAAATAGATGAACTATGTTTTTTTTCGTCTCTGACAACCTTTTTTTCCATTTCCCAGTCATTAATAATACTTTTGCACCAATTTAAAAACATAATGAGAATACTTTTTATTAGTATATTATTCGCTGTTTTGCTTGTTAAACCAGGATTTTCGCAGATCAGTCAGGGAGGTAAACCACCCAGTTTTGAGTTTAAATCAATAAATGAAGTAATTGATACCCGCATTTATCCTCAGCCTGACATGGACCAGATCAGGAAAGAAGATGCCGTGAGCGAGAAAAACGGCACTATATATAAAATAGGACGCATTATTCCTGTGAAACTGAATATGGAAAACTCGGGTACATGGACATCATTGCCTGATGGATCGAACATCTGGAGGCTGAAGATCGGATCACCCGGAGCAAAAGCTATCAGTGTTTATTATGATCATTTTCAGTTGCCTGCCAAAGGGAAACTGTTTTTATACAACGAGGACAAAACCCAGGTTCTCGGCGCATATACCCAGATTGACAATTATGTATCAGGAGAATTTGCCACTGAACTTGTGCAGGGAGAGACAGTCACCCTTGAATATTCCGTCCCATGCGGTGTTAATGACCAGGCTGAGATCAGCATCCGGGGTTTTTCCTATACTTACAGGGGAGTATCTTTTTACCGCAATACCAATGATTTTGGACAGTCAGCCTCCTGCGAGGTCAATATTAACTGTGCACCTGAAGGAACCAACTGGCAGCATCAGAAAAGAGGTGTAGCCAGGATATTGATTGTTGCAAGTACATTTACCGGTTGGTGTAGCGGATCATTGGTGAACAATGTGCGACAGGACTGTACGGAATATTTTCTGACAGCTGATCATTGTTACGAAGAATCAAATGTTCAAATACCTCAATCTTACCTGAATCAATGGATTTTTTATTTCAATTATGAAGCGCCCGGTTGCAGCAATCCCAATAGTCAGGGAACTTTAGCAACTCATACGATTACCGGTTGCACCAAAAAAGCAAATGGCGGAAGCGGAGGCGATACAGGATCTGATTTCTTTCTTACTACGCTGAACCAAACGATACCGGCATCGTGGAATGTTTATTACATCGGGTGGAGCCGCAACACTACGGCAAGTCCCAGCGGGGTAGGCATTCATCATCCTTATGGAGATATCAAAAAAATATCAACCTATACCAATACATTAACAAGTACTTACTGGAGTAATGCCAGTTACCCGAATACCCACTGGGAAGTAACCTGGTCCACAACCACCAATGGCCATGGAGTTACTGAAGGAGGATCATCCGGATCGCCGATCTTTGACAATCATGGTTACCTGATAGGTACGCTCACAGGCGGCGGATCAGCATGCACAGTGAATGGCGCCGGAACAGGAACTGGGCCAACTATGCCTGACGAGTACGGAAAGTTCTCATATCACTGGATTTCAAACGGCAGTACAAATGCAACACAGGTCAAACCATGGCTTGATCCTGACAACCTCGGTCTTATGTCGCTCAACGGCAAGGAAAGTACATGTACCACTAACCCACCTGTAGCCGACTTTACGGTTGATAACGATACTATTTTTGCCGGTGGCAGCGTAAATTTCACCGACCTGAGCCAGTACGACCCAAACCACTGGAAATGGTATTTTGGCGGCGCTGTTGTTGATTCTTCAAGCCAGCAGAATCCGTGGACTGTGACATATTCAGCAGCCGGGTCGTACAACATTACCCTGATCGCCGTCAATAATTATGGAACCGACACCATCATAAAACAAAACTATATTATCGTTTTGCCCGCGCCACCTGACCTGGTTGTACAGAACCCGCAAGTCAATCCTGCTGCTATAGATGCCGGAACCAACCTGGTAGCGTCCTGTATCATTAAAAACAGCGGAAGCAATCCCTCCATAGGTTGTAATGTCAATTTCTACCTGTCATCGAACAGTGTTTATAATGCAGGCACAGATCAGCTTTTAGGAACAGTAACCATTGGAGGTCTTGGAGTAAACAGCACAGTTCAGATCTCTGATACCCTGACCATCCCTTTAGGAACACCAGGTGGAAATCAATACATTATTTTTTATACTGATGCCGATCATCAGGTGCTTGAATCAAATGAGAATAATAACACAAATTTCAAGGTGTTCAGCATAAATTCGTATTATCCCGACCTGCTTGTGCAAAATGCCGGCGTTGATTCACTGACTATCAGGCGTGGTTCAACTACCAATGCTTCCTGTGATGTTCATAATTCAGGCAATGCAACTTCTGTAGCCAGCACTCTGAAATTTTATCTTTCCCAGAATACCACGTATGAAGCCAGCGATACCTATCTGAATGAAATAGCGGTTGATGTGATAAACCCGGCCTTATTTCAGACCCTTTCTCAATCCATCACCATTCCTACTGCAATCGCTAATGGCACATGGTACGTATTATTTCAGGCTGACGCCAATAATGTAATGGTTGAAAGCAATGAAAACAACAATATAGGCTACAAACCGATCAACGTAATATCTCCTTTAGGATTAGGCCAATTGGATAAGAAACTTCATCTCAGGATACTTCCAAATCCAACTTCAGGAGTACTTAAAATTTATTTTGATAACAATTCCGGTGAAGCAGGCATTATTATCAGGAATATTCTCGGCCAGGAAGTTTACTGCCTCGAACATATTACAGGCGCTTCAGTTTCTGAAAACATTGACCTCAGCAAACAACCCACCGGCATTTATATGCTCGAAATGCACAACCAGTCTGGAACTGAAACACGAAAGATCATTAAAGAATGAGCGTTATGAATTACGAGTTACGAATTACGACTTACGACTATTGACTATTGACTATTGACTATTGACTATTTTGAAATACTTTTGTTTTGAACAATGTAACCGAAAATAAATTAAAAGAACTTTACAGTAACTGGGCAGGAGAGCCGGCAGAAAACATGCACGAATTGCCCCGCTCCGGTTCTTACAGGCAGTATTTCAGGATCAGAAGCCGTACAAAATCATGCATGGGTGTCTGTAATGAAGTCGTAAAAGAGAACGGAGCTTTTCTTTCTTTTACCCATGTATTTCTTAAACATAACCTGCCTGTCCCCCGTATTTATTCTGTATCTCCTGACAACAAAATATACCTGCTGGAAGACCTGGGTGATACTTTGCTGTATTCTTTGCTTCCCGTGGCCGGAGACCCATTTTCTGAAGAACTTGTAAACCTGTACAAAAAAGCCTTGCAAGAACTGGTAAGATTACAAATTGTTGCAGGCAGGGATATCGATTATTCGCTTTGCTGCCCAAGGGATTCTTTTGACAGGCAATCTATGCTCTGGGACCTTAACTACTTCAAATATTATTTTGCAAAACTATCCGGTGTCTTATACGATGAGCAAAAACTGGAAAATGATTTTAATACCTTATGTGACTTTCTCCTGCAGGCTGACTGCCATTACTTTATCTTTCGTGATTTCCAGTCAAGAAATATCATGATTATTAATGGTAATCCTTATTTTATTGATTATCAGGGTGGAAGAAAAGGCGCCTTGCAATATGACCTGGCATCCCTTGTATACCAGGCAAAAGCCTCGGTCCCGGCTGATACCAGGAATGAACTTATTGATTTTTACATAGAAACTGCATGTAAATACCCTGGTTTCGACAAAATTGAGTTCCTGAAGTATTTCCCGGCATATGTGCTTATCCGGATTGTGCAAACCCTTGGAGCATATGGATTCAGAGGATTTTATGAAAATAAAGCTCACTTTATCAGCAGCATTCCTTATGCAGTTGCAAATCTTGATAGTATTATGAGTCAGGGAATTGGTGTTCACTTGCCGGAAATGACTAAGGTTTTCTCAGGAATTATTGAAAAGTTCGGGCATCTGAAAAATCAAAAACCTGGAGGTAAGCTTACTGTTACCATCAGCAGTTTCTCGTACAATGCAGGAATTCCTGATGATGAAAATAGAAATGGAGGAGGGCATGTTTTTGACTGCCGTGCCTTGTATAATCCAGGTAGATACCCGGAATATAAGGATTTAACAGGCAAAGATGACAGAGTAATCCGCTTTCTCGAATCAGAAAGTGATGTGGCAGTATTTCTTAGCCGGGTATTTAATATCGTGGATTATAGTGTGGAGCGCTACCTTGATATGCAATATGAGAACCTGGCGGTTAATTTTGGCTGCACAGGAGGCCAGCACCGTTCAGTGTACTGTGCTGAAAAACTGTCAGAACATCTGCATGAAAAGTACGATATCGGAGTCATTGTCAGACACACAGCCCTGACCAGGCAAATTTAATGAGAGTTACGAGTTACGAATTACGAGTTACGAGTTACGATTTAAGACTAATGACTTATTACTTACGACTTATGACTTACGAATTACGATTTACGAATTACGATTTACGAATTACGATTTACGATTTACGATTTACGATTTATGACTTATGACTTACAACTTATGACTTATGACTTATGACTTACGACTTACGAATTACGAATTACGAATTACTAATTATAACTTACGAATTACGACTTATCACTTACAACTTATGACTTATCACTTACAACTTATGACTTATGTGACTTATCACTTACAACTTATGACTTATCACTTACAACTTATGACTTAAATTGAAATTTTATGAAAGCCATGATATTTGCAGCAGGGCTGGGAACCAGGCTGTCACCTCTGACTGATCACAAACCAAAAGCATTAATAGAGATCAATGGAAAGACATTGCTTGAACTCACCGTCAATAAACTGATCGGTTACGGGTTCACAAATATCATCATCAATGTTCACCATTTTGCTGACCAGATCAGGAATTACCTTTCTATAAGGAATAATTTCGGAATACACATTGAAATTTCCGACGAAAGCTCACAATTACTGGATACGGGGGGTGGATTAAAAAAGGCGGCCGGTTTTTTCTCGGACGGTAAGCCATTTCTTGCATACAATGTAGATATTTTTTCCGATATTGATCTTAACGGACTGTACCGGTACCATGCATCCGGTTCGCTTGTCAGCCTTGCAGTCATGGAAAGGCAATCATCCCGCTATTTTCTTTTTGATGATCACCTGCAGTTATGCGGATGGAAGAATACCACCACCGGTGAAGTCAGGATGTCGACTCAGGAAACAAAGGAACTGAGAGCATTTGCATTTAGTGGTATCCAGGTAATTGATCCGGCTATTTTCCCTCTGATCATTGAAGATGGTGTATTCTCACTCACCGGTTTGTATTTACGACTGGCTGAAACCCGGACAATCAGGGCCTTTGTACACAACAATAATACATTTATTGATCTCGGTAAACCTGATTCGCTAATAAAAGCGGAGGAAATCATGATAAAAAAGATTTGAAGATTTGAAAATTTGAAGATTTGAAAATAAAAACAATTATTAAAAGATGAATAGATATAAGTGGTTAGTATAGTGGCACTTTGATCTACTGATTCTATTTAATCATCATTGTTTATTTAATAATATACGAAGCAAATATTGGTCTGATCGTCAAAATCATATTTTCATGTTATTTCTCATAAACAGATAAATTATAAATATAAAAGCTGTTGCCTCATTTTCAAATTTTCAAATCCTCAAATTTTCAAATTCTTAGAATGTTATGACTCACCTTCCTTTCACTGCTTTTTTCAATATCCCGGTTATTTCCTGTGGTTTACGGTTGTTACGTTTGGCAATCTGCTCAATGGTTTGGCTTTTATCAGCAGTAATACCTTCATTTTTCAATGCCCGAATCATGACATCAATATTCAGGTTTCTTTCGACAGCAAGGTCATTTAACGATTTATCAGCAATGCTTTTCCCAGCTCTGCGGGTTCTGCCACCTGCATTCTGGTCCTGCTGGTCTGCCTTGTTATCCTGTGGTCTGGAATTAGTCTGAATATTATTCTGATTACCTATCCCTGTATTACCCGTATTCTGAGTCATTCCCTGGCCTGGTTTTAATAATTTATCTTTATTACCCGTCGAAATAACATTCAGTACTTCCTGAACCTTGAGTTTATTAGAGCTGGCTATATCACCAATGGTTTGGTCATGGCTCTTTACCAATACAAAATTATCTTCCAGTCGCTTAACCATATCATTTATTGTAATGTTCAGCTTTTGCCTCTTATTGATCAATGCCAGCAGATCATTAAGTGTCATATGCGAAGCTTTCTCGGCAAAGGCTGCAACTACTGCATCCACTTCACCTGGATTTCCTTGTCCCTGGTTTAATTCTTTTCCCTTCAGAGTATCAGAACCTCCTGCAACTGTTGTTTCTCCCCTGGCAATTACATCGTATACTTTACCGATAGTAAGATTATTTCCCCTGGCAATTTCAAGCAGGGTTGGATCTTCACCTTTGACTATGATCCCTTTAAATTGTAATTTTCCTGTAACCTGGGCGGGACTCAGGCCAAACCGGGATGCAGCATCGCTGAGCTTCAAATTTGAAGTATCCTTGATCATCCCTTTCAATTCTGGTTCACGTGCAAAAAAATGTCCGGCCTGCATAATGGTTTTAAATGGGAAAATTCTTAAACCTGTGCCTGTCAAGATCACTAAGATAAATGCAATTGAAATCCAGAAATCCCTGCTCATAAAAAAATCTGGTCTGAAACTCCTGAAATTTGTCCATAATTCCCTGATATTTAATTGGTACAAAAAAATAATCAGCAGACAAAAGAAGGTAATCAGTAAGATAACAAAGTACGATAACCACATTGGATAGCTGATACCCAGAAATTTCCATCCCTCTGCCAATTCACCTTTTGGAGCGCCAAACATCACCAATGCGCTGAATAATAAAAAACACAATATAAATGCCAGGGAAGTCCCGGCAATTATTTTCAGATTCTGTTTTCTCATTTAATATAGGGTTATTTCAGGCAAAATTACATAAAATCAAAGTTCATAAAGTTTGTAAAGTTTGTAAAGTTCGTAAAGTTGTAATATGTAAGTTATTAGTAATGATATTTGTTTATACGTTTATTCGTTTATAAGTTTATATGTTTATTCGTTTGTTCATCCGCCGGAGGCGGAGTTCATCTCTAATCCTGATACCTGAATCCTGACACCTGATACTATTTTTCCGTAATTTTGTTAGTTTTGAAGCATCACTTTATTTCTACGATTGTGAACAACGACAAAATAAGGATAACCGCTGTATCGTACCTGAACACAATCCCGTTCATATGGGGACTGGAGCATTCAAAAATTATTAATAATATTGATCTTCAAAGAGATTACCCTGCCATTTGTGCAGAAAAACTGATCATTGGTCAGGTAGATGCCGGCTTAATACCGGTTGGTGCGTTGATAGAAATTCCGCATTACGACCTGATTCCAGGGCTATGCATCGGGGCAGTTTCCAATGTTCGTACCGTACAATTGTTCAGCAAGACTGAACTGCACGATATTAAAGCAGTTTACCTCGATTACCAGTCACGCACTTCAGTAAAACTGACCAGGGTTCTGGCTGAACATTACTGGAAAATAAACGTGGAATGGAAGCATTTATCTCCGGGGTTTGACATGTCAACCCTGAAACCTGATGAAGCAGCGATGGTGATTGGCGACCGGGCATTCAGGCTTGAAAAATTGTTTGATTATCATTACGACCTTGCTGCCGAATGGATACAATTTACCGGTTTGCCTTTCGTATTTGCAGTATGGATTGCTGTAAAGCCTCTTCCACCTGGTTTTGTTCATAATTTCATACAGGCTTTACGTTTTGGAACTGAACATATCACAGATGCCGTAGATTGGTTCACCAGCCTGCAAATTGACAGGGAAGATGCCATTGATTACCTTGAAAATAATATCAATTTTACCCTTGATGAAGCTAAAATGAAAGGGATGAAGCTGTTTCTCGAACTTTGTAAACAAGGCATTAGGCAATAGGCATTAGGCAATAGGCAT
>JAPLDU010000121.1 GCA_026391255.1 Bacteroidia bacterium
CATAAGTCAGTATTATTCTGTTTATCAATTCTATATATCTCTCGTAATTTAATAATTATTCGCCCCCCGTTGCACAAGAGTCTCATGAGATTGCTCCGTAAAGTTCTTTTCTTCTTTTGCTTGTCCAAAAGAAGAAAAAAGACACCACGAACGAAGAATACAACATTCACTTTCGCACAGGCTTACGCTATCGGGTCTGTGAATATTGTATTCCGCACCGTTCGTGGACAGCCAACGCACAAAGGCTTTCATAGTCTGATTTATGCAAATATCTTAGAGTACAAGTGTTTCCGCCTCAGATTAATTTGCGTGGAATTCAAAGAAAATTTGTGTGCGAAGGGACTGGCAAGCAGCCCACAAGTACCGGCGGAAGAATTAATATTTACAGGAGTAATAATCAATATCTTAGAGTAATACTGAAAAGATGTGTATAAAGAGTAGCCCTGCCAGCAGGGAGGGGACAAAGGGGAGGGTAAATAAATTAAATTATACGCTAATAATCAAGCTATTAATAAAATTCAAAATTATGACTTAATTATTACCAAAATGAATACCGGTATTGAATACGATTCTGAATGCTACAAGAAGGATTAAAGATATTACAATTAATTTTCTGTTGATGAGTATTTTATGTTCTGCCGGCTCAAACTGGTTAAAATCAGGTTTCGGGGAATTCAAAATCACAGGTATAATAAAAACCAGCGGGAAGAAATATAAAAATACTTCCTCAAATTTCAGATTGGGAATATTTACAAGCATCATAATAATGTTACCTGCAAAAAAAGGTAATAATGCCTGAAAAAACAGGAACTTCAACCTGTTTGGCCGTAATATCAGGTCATCATCATCTGAAGTCAGCAGGAAAGCTCCTGATAATTTATATCCCAGAATAATAATAAGAATAATACTTGCAATCATGATCACCACTTTCTCACTGAGACTGATATAGAGAAAGTCGGCGACCAGATTACTGCTGTAAAGAAAAATAATATTACTGATGATAAATCCTCCGAGGATTCGACTCATTGAATTGATAAATAGCCACATAAATACTATTTTTGATCTGGATCTGTAGTAAAGCAGGTCAAAAATGCCAAACAGAAAAATAAGAGAAAGGAAAAACAGAGTGGCAGGCCCGGAAATAAAAATGGTGATCACTGAATCTTTAGACCATAGCCTCGAAAAGTCTGAAACGGCCCATCTGATGCCATAGTAATACATCACTGTTTTAATATGATAACCAGAAGCAATCAGGACAGTCACCAACTGGTTGATCAGATATATTAGCAAGTAGGAGCCAATATAGGCGGCAGTTGAGTTTATTGCTGAATAAACATAATCGGGGTTTGACCTGACATATGATCTGAACCGTTGAAAAATTGTCTTATAAAGCATAAATCCATAATTTATACAAAGAAAAAAATAATAACGGCATTTTTTTTATTACTGGCGAGATTAATGCCGGATTTTATCGTACATTTGTAAATTATCGGGCTATTAGAACAGGTATCAGGTATCAGTCCGCCGCGGCGGATCAAGTATCAGGTAATGACTCATAGTTCATAGTTCATTCCGCCTCAGGCGGATCATAATTCCTAAAAGCCTATAGTCTGAACAACCTGATAAACAATGTTTTGGTTCAAGTAAACATAACAGGCTCTGCAGCAATGGAAGAAAAGTTGAAACCCATAGTCAGGTTCAGTAAAAGCCTGATGCCTCAGGAAGAGACGCTTGAGACAAATAAACACCTGAAGAAACTGGTGATCGGCGTTCCGAAAGAAATACAGGCGGACGAGAGGCGTATTCCCCTGACCCCGCTCGCGGTGGAATTGCTCGTGAATAATGGCCACATGCTTTATATTGAAAGCGATGCCGGAAAAGAATCAAATTTCTGCGATGCAGATTATATTAAAGCCGGAGCCATCATACTGCAAAAAAAGGAAGAAATCTACCAATGCGACATCCTGCTGAAAATCGCTCCGCTGACTACTGAAGAATGCGACTTGCTTAAAGGAAACCAGATTGTCATTTCAGCCCTGAACATCGGGACTTTGAGCAAGGATTATATTGATTGCCTGATATTGAAAAAATTAACCGCACTTGCCTATGAATTTATCAAAGACCAGCATGATGGATTTCCGGTGGTGAGTTCCATGAGTGAAATTGTGGGTATCACTTCAATACTCATAGCATCGGAGTACCTGAGCAATGAACACGATGGCAAAGGAAAGATACTGGGTGGTGTGACCGGGGTAAATCCGTCGGAAGTAGTGGTACTTGGTGCAGGCACTGCGGGTGAATTTGCTGCCAGCACGGCCCTCGGGCTGGGAGCCATTGTCAAGGTATTCGATACATCGGTTTATAAGCTCAGGCGGCTACAGAACAATCTTCACCAACGAATATTCACTTCAATATTTCAACCAACCATACTTGCAAATGCCCTGAAATCGGCGGATGTGGTCATCGGCGCCCTGCGCATTATGGACGAATCCATCCAGTACATCGTGCCGGAAGACATGGTGATGAACATGAAGAACGGATCGGTGATCATAGATATCAGCATTGACCAGGGTGGTTGTTTTGAAACATCGAAGGTTACTTCTCACAAAGACCCGGTATTCAGAAAACACGGTGTCATCCATTATTGCGTCCCCAATATTGCCTCACGGGTGGCTCGCACTGCCTCATATGCTCTAAGCAATATTTTTGCACCCGTACTTCTTCGTACCGGTGAATGCGGCGGTTTAGAACCCCTGATCAAAGAAGATGCCGGACTTCGAAACGGCGTTTATATCTACAAGGGAATTCTTACTAACAGCCATATCGGCAAGTATTTCGGCGTCTCGTCAAAAGATATCGACCTGTTTCTTTCGGCATTCTGACCGCAGAATTCTTCAGATAATTTATTTAAAATCAGACGTAATATGATTATTCGGTAGGGCTTGCTAAATATGTGCCGGGTTATTCTCCCGCGCTTAGGTCGGTTTGGAACATTGAAAAAAATCATCCATTCTCCGCCGCGGCGGACACCTGCGGTACATAGGTACCAACGTTTTTACAATTGACAAAAAATAAATTAAATACAGCAAAGCAAAAGCATCCGGTAAAAACGGAAAGTAAGATTATCCGGGAAAAGAAGTCATTTCAGGCAAAGTGGCTTTGGACCGGAGCTGTTCTTTTATTGACTTTTATTTCCTTTTATCCCACCATTCATTGCGGTTTTACGACCTGGGACGATCCTCTTTATGTCACTGAAAACAGCCTGATCAAAAATTTTTCATTTGACAATATCTGCCATATATTTTCTTTGAGCGGGGCGGTATCGCTCAACTATCATCCGCTCACCATTCTTTCACTGGCCGTGGATTATCATTTCGCCGGACAAGACCCGTCGTGGTTTCATTTCACCAATCTTCTTATTCATTTACTGAATACCCTGCTTGTATTCTTTTTTGCCTACCGTTTGTCGGGCCGCAAATTAGCAGTGGGTATTTTTGTCTCGCTTTTCTTCGGCATACATCCCATGCATGTTGAAAGCGTTGCCTGGGTATCTGAGCGAAAGGACGTTCTCTACACTTTCTTTTTCGTTGCCGCTTTACTGACATATCTGAAGTACATTGAATCCCCAAAAGCAAAATATTTACTGTTTACATTTCTGCTGTTTGTACTGTCAGTTTTATCCAAAGCTGTTGCAGTGATATTTCCGCTGGTCATGTTTCTGATTGACTTTTATAAAGGCCGGAAAATAACCATAAAGTCACTAATGGAGAAACTGCCATTTTTGACAGTCTCAGTTGTCTTTGGTGTCATAGCACTACATATCCAGTCGAAGGGAGCAATAGCCCGTTATGAAACTTTCTCATTGTTCAAACACATCTGCTTTGGATTCTATGGTTATTTCAACTATTTCTGGAAGTTTCTTCTTCCCGTAAACCTGTCTTCATTTTATCCCTATCCGATACTTGACCAGGCGCAGATCGCGTATCCGTTTTCATTTTATTTTTCTGCTTTTTCAGGGTTTCTTATACTTATCCTTACCGGGGCATTATTTTTCTTCAGGAAGGAAAAAATGAAACTACTTGCATTTGGCGCTTGCTTTTGTTTTCTGACCATTCTGCTGGTGCTTCAGTTTCTCTCTGTCGGACAGGTAATCATGGCCGACAGGTACTCATACGTGCCTTATATCGGTTTATTATTCCCTATCGGAGTACTGTTGAATGATCTCAAGGAGAAAAGACCTTCTCTGAAAAATATGATTGTTGTTCCAATACTGGCAATTGCTCTCGTATTTTCTTACCTGACACATGAACGTATAAAGGTGTGGAAAGATACGGAAACACTTTGGACCGATGTGATCGAAAAATATCCTTATCCTCCCTGGCTTGTCGAACCTGCCTACAGTGCCCGCGGAAAATATTATGCCGGGGAAAAAAAGGACTTCGATAAAGCGCTTTCGGATTTTAACACGCTGATCAGTATGAAAACCAAAAACCATTTCATCTATAACAATCTTGGCAGTATATACGGTACTAAAGGAGTGGATGCTGAAAAAGCCGGCGACCGGTCACTGGCTGTCACGTACTTCACCAAAGCCACCGGTTATTTCCAAACCTCCTTATCGCTCGACAGTAATGATGCAGGTACCTATGCAAACAGGGCCACATTATATATTTACCTACAAAAATATGAGCTTGCTGCAGCTGATTACAGCAAAGCGCTTAAGTTCGACCCTGAAAACAAGGAATTAACTGAAAAACGTGCCTATGCTGAATTTCAGGACGGTAAGTGGAAAGAAGCCATATCAGATTATGACAGATTAATGTCTGCAGGAAACAGTAAGACCTACATGTTCCTATACAGAGGCACGGCAAGGTTAAAAGCAGAAATGTTCCGGGAGGCCATTGATGATTTTAACAATCTTCTTCAGATCGAACCCCGTAATGCAAAAGCATATTATAATCTTGCGGTATGTTATTTTCATCTTCATGAACCCGATGCGGCCAGGGCAAATCTTGAAAAAGCAAGACAGTCAGGATTTATGGATAATCCTGATCATCTTGAATTGTATTAATCTGTAACTCCGCTACGTTTTTACGTAATATTTATTAACAAAATATCAACATTGCTTGCATAGAAGTAAATTGTTGTGTTTATTTGCTATTACGTAATTGCGTAATAGTATGAAAAGAAAAAAATCACCTCATCC
>JAPLDU010000068.1:0-2175 GCA_026391255.1 Bacteroidia bacterium
AACGGTATCCAGCCTTATTCTTTATTCTGGTCAAACGGAGATACTTCGTCTCTTAATCTCAATATTACCGAACCTGCCACATATTATGTTACAATCAGTGATGGAATTCAGTCGTGCGTTGATAGTGCAGTCATAAATATCAATCAATTACCTGTAATTTCATTAGCAGATGAAATTGATGTTCCATGCGGGCAAACCTCAGCATTACTGGATGCAGGGAGTGGTTTCATGCATTACCAATGGAATACCGGAGAAGTGAGCAGTTCAATTGAAGTATACGGATCAGGTACTTATTCTGTAACCGTAACTGATTTTTCAGGTTGTACCAATTCAAAATCAGCAATTGTAAGCCTGATACCTGAATTATCCCTTCAGCAGGTTACTACATGCATTAATTCAACCATAACTTTGAACAGCCCAGGTACTTCAATTGAGGTAGTAAGTGATGAAACTGTAAAATCTCTTTCTGACGGGGTTTCATACTGGAATGAACCGGGAATCGATGAATCATCCTGGAATAATGCTACAACTGTCAGCTGCGGAAACAGCGTTTCCGGTTCTGAGAGTATCTGGGATCCATCAAGTAATAATGTATCTTATTTCAGAAAAACATTTAATCTGCCATCCATGCCTGTAAGCAGCACCATCAGTATCAATGCCGGATACTATTTTGAACTGTATATTAATGGCACCTATATAGCTTATAATTATGGATGGAATGGCACAGCCACTTATAATATCCTTCCAAATCTTCAGACAGGTGAAAATATTATTGCTTTTTATGTCACAAACTGGTGGGGCGGATGCAATTATCTTTCATTCAGAGCTGAATTTGATGGAGTTCAGACATACAATGCTCTCTGGTCAACCGGAGAAACCACGCCATCAATTAACGTCACGCCTTTAGCAGCTGGTACTTATTATGTGACACTAAGCGATGGCATTCAGTCATGCGTAGACAGTGTCATTGTAAATACTAATTCATTACCTGTGGTTCCCCTGTCAGGAGTAATAGAAGTACCCTGCGGTACAGAAGATTACACACTTAATGCCGGCGAAGGTTTTTCTTCTTATCTCTGGAATAACGGATCATCTTCAGATAATATCACGGTTTACACTTCAGGTGATTATTCAGTGACAGTGACAGACCAAAACGGGTGTGAAGGTTCCGGTGTTGTTACTGTAAGTCTTTTACCTCCTACGGTTAATAATTATGTATATGAAGATTGCCTGGGTACTCCGGTGCAAATTTCTGCCTCGCCTGTTTATATTTCAAACCTGGTGGCCTATTTCCCGTTCAACGGAAATGCGAATGATCAGAGCGGTAACGGAAATGACGGAATAGTGGTAGGCGCCACCCTAACTACCGATAGGTTTGGTCATCCGAATAGTGCATATTTATTCAACGGATCCGATAATTATATCTATTATCCTACTTCAGGAATGTCAGGCTTACAGGGAACCGTAAGTGGCTGGATCAATCCTTCGGATCAATACTGGTGGGGATTCTGGCAGACTCATAATGATGCTAATATTAACTGGCCCGATTGGCTTGCCATGTTCAATTATGGAGGCACTTTCTATTTCAGGGCAGGTGACGGTAGCGGTTGCTGCAATAATGATCTCACTTATTATTCACCAAGTTATTTTTCACCGGGAAGCTGGTATTTTCTCACTTTCACCTGGGGTGATAATGAGATGAAATCATACATTAACGGCCAACTGGTCGCATCAAGAACTGCCAGCCTGCAGCCAAATATTGATCCGTTTGCCAGGATTGGCTGGGGTCATCAGCATTCCATGAACGGGAAGATTGACGAAGTGGCCGTATATAACCGGGCTTTAACAGATTCTGAGATACAGGATCTTTATAACAATACTGGTAATTCTGGTAATTCTTCATTTACCTATCTCTGGTCAACCGGTGAGACCACTGCCCAGATAACAGTCACTCCTTTGGAACCTACCACTTATTCAGTATCAATCAGTGATGGCATTCAAAGCTGTGCAAAAGATATCAATGTAAACACCAATCCAGTTCCTTTATTAAACATGCCGGATACGGTACTTCTGCCATGCGGAAGTACTGCTTATACCATTGATGCCGGTGCTGGTTTCAGCTCGTACATATGGAGTAATTCTCAGACAACATCATCTATCACAGTGAACCCAACC
>JAPLDU010000068.1:2183-40263 GCA_026391255.1 Bacteroidia bacterium
ATAGTTAGCATTCTGCCTGATTTTACTGAACATAATTTACTAAATTGTTCATGCATTACAATGAATATTGAATATCCGATATTCAGCAGTATAGGCACCATTGCATATTATCCTTTCAGCGGAAATGCAGATGATGCCAGCGGAAATGGAAATAATGGCACTGTTTATGGCCCTGTCCTGACATCTGACAGGTTCGGAATTCCAAACAGCGCTTACCAGTTTAACGGAGGTAATGATTACATTCAGTTCAACGGGCTGAACGTAAATACCAATGTCGGTGGAAAAAACACGGTATCCTTCTGGATGTTCTGGAATGGCAATGAAGGAATGATGCCCATCGGATGGAATAACAATTATGACCTTTATTTTGCAAGCGGTTTGATTGGTTTTAATTCCGGACAGGGTAATATTATCGGCTGCTCATATTCCGGACTTGCAAATACCTGGGTCAATGTAGTCGCAGTGTTTTTTAACGGAGTGCCAAACACTACCGATAATGAAATTTATATCAATGGTGTAAAGCAGACTCTCTCGGGCGGAGCCTCAAATTATGTTGCAGCTACCAGTACCTTGTTTGCCTCCGGCTGGGGCGCATCCGGTGGTTATAAATTCAATGGGAAAATTGATGAGATACTGGTGTACAACCATGAGCTTTCTCAATATGAAATCGACGAACTCTATAATACCGGAGGTATCAGCTATCATTATCATTTTAACTGGTCAACAGGTGATACTACCGCATATATTCAGGTTGCTCCGACTGAACCAACTACATATTATCTGACCGTATCTGACGGATTGCAGTCATGTATTGACAGCGTAACAGTCAATACTGAGTCACTCCCTGTCTTTGCATTGACAGATACTATTGTGGTTCCATGCGGAACACATGAATATATGCTTGATGCCGGCGAAGGCTACTCCACCTACCTCTGGAGTACTTCTGAAACAACCCGGAGCATTACCGTAACTTCCAGTGGAAATTATTCCGCGACCGTGAATGGCGATAATGGTTGTGCTTCGTCTGCAGTCACTTACGTCAGTATCATTCCATCAATGATCTCTTATGATGAAACCATTTGTGCAGAAAAGAATGCATTCTTCGGATATTCATTTGTGAATGCATTTGTGAATGATCCTGACCTGATGGCATATTACCCTTTCAACGGTGACCTGAATGACTATTCCGGTCATGGCAATAATGGAACAAATAACGGTGTCACATTTAATGCCGACAGATTTTCAGACCCGGGAATGGCCGGCCAGTTTTACGAATCAAATTATTTAATGGTCAATACCAGCTCTTCTCTGGAAATATCAGGTAATATTAGCCTTGCAGCCTGGATAAACCCCTCATCCTACAGTTCATATAATGGAGGCGGAGGTGGAATGATTGTAACTAAACTGGGACAATATTACATGGAACTGGCGGTCACTGGCCAGATCAGGGTGTATTATTACGGACTGAGCAACCCCGGTTATCATTATTCAAATGCTGTTGTTCCATTAAATACCTGGACTCACGTGGCAACCAGCTGGGATGGCCAGTACGTACGAATTTATATAAACGGTGTGGAAGATATTGCCATACCATTGACCGGAAGTCTTACCATCTCCGGAAGCCAGCTTGAGATCGGTTCGCACTCCGGAGGATCTTATGATTATGCAGGCAGAATTGATGAAGTGAATATTTTCAGAAGGGCTTTGACTGCCTCTGAAATAATGCATCTGATGAATGCAGGCGGAAACTACACATACACCTGGTCTGACGGATCAACCACAGCCTCGTTGAATGTTTCACCACTGGTAACTACAAACTATTATGTAACCGTAAGCGACGGAGCACAAAGTTGTACCGACAGCATTACCATTAATGTTAATCAGTTACCTGTATTATCTTTACTGGATACTGTTATTGTATCCTGTGGAAATATAAACTACAATTTATTTGCAGGAGAAGGATATTCTGCATATATGTGGAATACCGGTCAGACAACTTCACTGATCAGCGTCGGTTCTTCCGGAAACTATATGGTGACTGTTACAGATAATAATGGTTGTAATGGATCTGATGCTTCTTTTGTCAGTATCATACCGCCACTGACTGATCATGATCAGAATGCCTGCTATGGCAGTCAGGCTTTTATCAATTATTTCATATACCAGGATCCGGCGCTGGTGGCTTATTATCCCTTTAATGGCAATGCCCAGGATATGAGCGGGATGGGACACGACGGCACAGTAAATGGCGCCACATTGGTTACCGACAGATTTGGCAATCCTAACTCTGCCTATTTTTTCAATGGCTCGGCAAACATTGACCTGGCAAACACCAATAACCTGAATTTCACAGGAGCCTATTCACTTTCAGCCTGGGCAAAATTTGAATCTTACCAGTCAGATGGGTTGATAGTCGCTAAACATAACTGCGGTTATGTGAATGGATTTTTCCTGGAATCTTATAATGGCGATTTGAGTTATTATGAGGGTTCCGGTTCGAGGATAGTAACACCCAATCCATACAACGATAATAACTGGCATATGATTACCGGTGTATTTGATGGAACTACCCAATTTCTTTATGTTGATGGTCAGCTTATCAATTCTCAGGCTAATACCCCGGTTATTCCTAATTCAGTAGATGTAAAAATAGGCATGGGTACCTGTGCCGGTTTTACCGGAACTATTGATGATGTGTTAATCTTCTCACGTGCTTTGTCATCGACTGATGTTTCGAAATTATTTACAGGAACAGGCTCAAATTATTCATATACCTGGTCTGACGGACAAAGCACCGGTATTATCAGTGTGAGTCCTGCTGTGACCACTACATATTACGTAACAGTTACTGACGGAACACAGACGTGTAATGACAGTTCGACTGTTCATGTAAGCCAGTTGCCTCAGTTCGCATTGATAGATACTATATTGTTTCCCTGTGGAAGCACAACAGCACAGATTGATGCAGGCGCGGGTTTCACCTCATACAACTGGAGCAGTGGTGAAACAGGACAGGTTCTGAACATTATCGGTACGGGGCTTTACAAAGTCACAGTGACTGATTCAAACGGGTGCAGCAGCAACGACAGTATCAGGGCAAGCTTTATCAACATGTCCATTCTCCAGCAAGACACGTCCATTTGTCCCGGAACCTCAGTGCAATTATCTACAACCGGAGTTATTCCTTACATTTCCCAGGGTCAGACAAGTGTTTATGATTATGATAACTTTGAAGGCGGACCCGGAAGCGCTGATGACTGGTTCAGCCGCAACGGCTACGATCCCGATATCACAAACAGTACAGCCTATACCGGAAATTACTCACTTCATATGTCTGAACCCTGGGGCGGAAATTTTGAAAATGGCTACCACCTTGACCCCGGCCAGGCTTATGGCTTTTACACCGACGATTTCCCATATATGAGCATGGCTTATAAAATACCTTCGGGAACGTTGAACAACATGCTAATTTATGTTAACAATTATGGCTGGCGTTCAGTTACTATGACACAAGGCGAAACCCCATGCAGCTATCCTAAAGTGGCATCCTGGAATGCTAACGGTAACCTGATGGCCGATGATCTGTGGCATTTCAAAACCATCAACCTCCGCGATCAGATGAACACCATTCTCGGAACCGGTAATTATTACATAAGCGCAGTGATCTGGCATACGGGAGGATGTTTACCAGGTCCTTCCGGTGAATTCTGGATTGATGATTTCAGTATCACCAGCCTGCCTCCTGTTGACCCCGCATCAACCTATTCACTTACCTGGTCAACGGGTGAGACTACTTTGTCGATTACTGTGACTCCGCAATCTACAGAAACATATTATCTCACAGTCACTGATGGAATTCAAACCTGTACTGACAGTGTGACGGTGAATGTGAATCCGGTTGTTGAAATCTCCATGCCTGATACGGTTATTGCTGACTGCAGTGAAAATTCAGTTATGTTGAATGCAGGTGAAGGCCATACTTCCTATCTCTGGAATACCGGCGAAACCACTGAATCAATTTATGCAACTCATACCGGTAAATATTTTGTTACAGTCAGTGACAATATCGGCTGTTCAAAAACTGACAGTACGTTTGTCAGTGTGGCACATGCTGAAATCGTTGCCGCTGATACTGTGATCTGTACAGGAGGATCGGTTATTCTTTCACTCGATAACCAGACAGTGAACGGTCCTGCTATTTCCGACTTCACCTATTATGGTACTTTAAACAATCATTTATATTATATGTCAAATTATTCGGCTAACTGGTGGGTTGCCAATGCTGCATGCCAGGCTGCCGGAGGCCATCTTGTCACCATTTCATCTACGGCAGAAAACAACTATGTTACAAATATTCCCGGTGGTTCAAAATGGTTAGGATTAACTGACCAGGTCACTGTAGGAGTATGGCAATGGGTAACCGGTGAACCAGTTACCTATACAAATTGGAATTCTGGTGAACCAAATAACCCGGGAGCAGAAGATTATACCCAATCCAATGTGAATGGCAATATGTGGAATAATCTCAACGGATACAGTAATCTTCCATTTGTTCTTGAGTTTGACTGGAACCCGCAGATTTCCATACTCTGGTCAACGGGAGATACAACTTCGTCCATTTCAGTATCGCCATTAGCGACTACCGATTATTCAGTAACAATTACCGATGGTTTAAATACCTGTTCCGATCATCAGATCATTACAGTAAATCCTCTTCCCCAGATCACCATAACTTCCGATGGCAATACTAATCCATGTGCCGGCGGACATGCACTTCTTTCGGTAGATGACTCATACCAGTCGTACCAATGGAAACTGAACGGGAATGATATTTTGAATGCACAAACAAGTATGTATATTGCACAGGAATCCGGAACCTATACCGTTAATGTGCTCACCAGTTGTGGCTGGGTATTGTCATCAGAAATCAATGTTAACGTAATCGATCCGCTTGCCGGAATAACAGGTACTATAGGCAGTAACAGTCCCGTATGCGAATATAATACTTTGTACCTGACTGCTCCGTTTGTTGACGGCGCTACTTACCAATGGACAGGTCCTTCCGGATTTTCTTCCACCGAACAGAACCCATTACTCGAGAATATTACACTTTCCGGTGAAGGAAACTATAGTGTTGTAATTACATATCTCGGATGCTCTTCTTCACCAATGACAACTTATGTTGAAGTAGATCAACAGTTGGTTGTTTTTCTTGGTAATGATACCACAATTTTTTCCGGTTCTTCACTTACACTGAATGCAGGGCCAGGCGGGACTTCCTACCTCTGGTCAACCGGAGCAGGTACCCAATCAATCAGTGTCTCTGCCGCCGGAACTTATTCAGTGACTGTTACAAATGCATGCGGTAGTTTTTACGGTATGATCAATGTATCGGTGATAAATCCTCCGCAGGTCAGCATTACTCCCACCGACTTCAGCCTGAGTACAGATTATGGCATTTCCACCGGTTCATTTTTTGATATTTTCAATCTGGGTGATGCATCTCTGAATTTCAATATTCAAAACGTCCCATCGTGGCTGACTTTATCAAATTATTCAGGAATACTGCCGGGTGGAGACTACCTGCCGGTAAATTTTACGACCAGCAGTACTCTTACAGGAGGTGATTACTATGCATTGCTTTATGTTTATACAAATGATCCTGGCACTCCGGTGATGTATGTCCAGATTCATCTCACGGTTTACGAAATGTTGATGTACGTTTCACCGATGAATCTGAATTTCGGCAATGTTGTGAAGAACACCACGGCCACCGCCGATGTATACCTTGTGAATTACGGCAATATTGATATTGATGTTACCAGTATTTCCACACTGGCTCCTTTTACAGTCGGAAGTTACAACACATTATTACCGGCCGGACAGACAATGCCTGTGGTCATCAGTTTCACCCCCACTGCAACTTTGATATACAGCAAAACCCTGACTATCAATACCTCGTTCGGCGACTTTAATGTTGGCCTGCAGGGAACCGGCGCTAACCCGGCTCCTTCGTGGTCGTTTGCATTTACAAACTATGACTTTGGATATACCGATACTGCAACGGGTGCAACTACCACTCTGGCTATTACAAATACGGGCAATGTTCCTGTAACCGTAACAAATACAAATTCGACCAGCAGTTATTTCACAATCGGTGAAACCAGCTTTACAATACCCGTAGGCAGCTATCATAATGTAACACTGGGATTTTACCCGAATGACCTGACCGCTTTCAATGCAGTGCTTTCGTTTACCTCGAACAACTGCGGAGTACAATTAGTGACGGTAACAGGAACCGGTATGATGGTAACCAGTCCGCCAACCCTGACATTTGTGCCGCAAGCTCCTTTTAATGGTGTAAGCGGTGTGGATCCGACCGTGGGTCCTTCATCCCAGTATTTCACATACAAAGTTGTTTATACCGATCCGAACAATTACCCGCCGATGACGGGCTATCCCAGGCTTGCCATTGACAGGAACGGCGACCATGATTTCCTTGATCCGAATGAAGGTTTCGTTTCCATGTCGGCTGACTCGGCTGATGATGTGAATTACATGAACGGTAAGACTTATACCTTAGTCACCAGCTTCCCTGTATCTGCATATCTTGGCTATGAATTTGAAGCATTTAATATTTATGGCGACGCAGCCATTGGCACAGGAACCGAGTATCACAGCGGGCCACTGGTAAGCAATGATATGCTCGATTTATACATTTATGCCGATGATATTAATTTCTCCGATGCCACTCCTGCCATTGGCCAGGTTGTAAATATTTCGGCTACTATTCATAATAATTCTGATTACCCGGCAGATATGCCGTTTGAAGTTGAATTCTGGAAAGAAGATACCCTGATGGATACGCAGACTGTACCTTCTCTGGGAGCACATACATCTCTCACCCTGTACACAAACCAGATATTTACATATCCTGAGTTTTATCCGATCAAGGTAGTAATAGATCCTGCCCATGTACTGGATGAAGGAAATATACTCAATAACTTTGCAATACGACCATTAATAGCAGGAGAGTTCTCCATCCCGGGAGCTATTGAAATTACTGCAAGCATCAGTCCCCAGGATATATTTTATGTGACCGGAACAACTCCTCCTTTGATGCATTACCATGGTCATGCGGCATATGTAGGTTCATTTGATCCAAACACCAATGTCTCCGGCGCTACTGTGAGCATGACACTTGCCGAAACCGGAATGGTACTCTGGGGTTATACCAATACTTACGGAGATTTTGATTTCTACTTCTATTCACCTGTTCCTGGTGAAGGTCTGTCACAGACTTACCATGTCAGTTCTACCTGTACAGATTATACTCTTACCGGCAATTCTGATACTTTACCCTATTCGATTCATGCATATAATTTACCGCATAAACCCGACTTAAATGCCTACCATCCGACAGGTTACGGCTGGGTACCAAATATTTTCTGGACTGATACCTGCATCCTGGTCGGCGAGCCGATTGATGTGTCTGTTTATGTATGGAACTCAGGAGATTCGACTGCTTACAATGTGAAATTCTTCGGATATAAAGATGATCCTTCAGATCCGACCTTTGTCTCTTACTATGACAGCCTGGCTCCGGGTGAGGCAAGATGGGAATATTTCACAGTCACCTTTGATACAGAAGGAGATCATTCCGTGGGAATCTGGGCTGATCCTGACAATACCATAGCCGAATGGAACGAAAACAATAACCAGGCAAGCGTTTCAAGGCATATATACAATACCGATGTTGACCTTATACCAAGCAGTTTCTGGATATCATCAACCACACCGCTTGACGGGCAGAATGTAATAATGGGACTCGGTGTATCAAATACTTTATGTTATATTGCCGGAACTTCCATTGCCAATTTATATGATATTTATGGCAATGATACTACTCTGATCGCTTCACTCCCCTACCCTGCACTCGGACCAATGTCCGGAATATCAGAATGGGTGTACAACTACTCATTCCACGGAGCCGGAATACATACTATCATGGCAATGGTCGATTACTATGACAATGTCAGTGAAAACAACGAGGATAACAATATAGGTTACTGGACTATCAATGTTCCGGTTCAGATGCCCGATCTTACATTTACTGCCTACCCGTGGTATCCGCTCGAATATTCACTGGGCGTATCTTCTGCAAACGTCAATGTTGGCGATGAGATCAATTTCACAGCCGGCATTCAGAATTACGGAAATGGCGATGCTTCCAACTTCTACGTAAGGTTCAAAATTGACAATGTTTTGATTGGCAGCCCTGTATTCGTACCATTCTTAGGCGCCGGTCAATCCATGACTCTTTATTCTGATCCATGGACCATCACAGATTGCGGTCATAGTCTTGAAGTGGTAATTGATGAGGAGAACCTGGTAGCCGAATCAAATGAGAATAACAATTTTGCAGAAAAAACCAATATTGGTGTTGATCTTGCTCCTTCCACACCGGGAGGAAACGGATGGGCCGGATCACCGGTTATTATCGGCGATTATGTATGGAATAATGGCGCTTTTACAGCCGATTCGATACCTGTGTACTATTATTGTACAAACTGCGATCCGAACAACAATCACCTGCTGCTTGGTGTCGATGTAATACCGAATGTTCCGGCCAGTTCATATTCCTATTCCCATATTATCTCAACATTCAATCAGCCTGGCACTTACCAGATATACGCATATGTTGATACCACAAGGTATTGTGAATTGACCAATACAAACAATACCGCCTGGGGTTGGGTATATATCTGGACTGAAAGACCTGACCTGGTAGTTTATTCTTATATGGTTTCCCCAACCGAACTGAATCCTGATCCGGGAGAATCCATCAATATTTATTCTTCGTTCGAGAACAACTCCAATATTTCAGCCGGCCCGTTTAAGGTTCAGTTCCTGATGGACAGCAATCCGCTTGGCGACCTGGTTCAGATTCCCGGCATGTATGCTCACCAGGATACTACGGTGGCATGCACCCAGTCATGGTCATCAACGGTCATTGGCCCTCATATCATCAGGGTGGTGCTTGATGTCGACAATGAGGTGATTGAAAGTGATGAATCAAATAATATGGCAAGCCGTGCAGTCATTGTTGGTGATGCACCCGATATGAAGTTTGCGAATGTTGACCCGCTGGTCATTTCCGATTACATTCCCGCTGTGGGTGAATGGGTAACCATTACCGCTCATATCAAGGACATTGGCGGCGCCGGCGGGAATGCAAATGCCAGGTTCTATTATATCAACGGAACCGACAGTACGCTGATCGTTACTGATAATTTCAATCTTAGTGATCACGATTCATTGTATATAACAATTCCATGGCAGACCACCAGTAATTTTGGTAAAATAGCCTGTGTGATAGGTAATTGTGTACCAATGGAATTCAATCTCTTCAATAATTCGGCTGATTTACTGTTCGGCGCTCCCAATATCACTCTTACTGCCCAGCTTGTGAGCTCTTCACTGGATATATGCAGCGGCAGTTCGTCACAACTGATGGTCATTGCATCAGGAGGATCAGGTAATTACACTGTAACCTGGACTTCTGACCCCGAAGGGCTTAATTATACCGGTGCAACATTAGTTGTTTCACCTGTACAAACGACCATTTATACTGCATCAGTGACTGATGGTTACTCCACTCTCCTGCTTTCTGCCACGGTTCATGTAACAGAAACTTTACCGGCTGAATTAAATGGTCTGAATGTAATTTATTGCATTAACGGCGCACCATCAGTTCTTAATGGAATACCTGATGGAGGAGTATTTTCAGGCGACGGTATGGACGGAAGTACTTTTTATCCTCAGGCTGCAGGTATCGGTGAGCATCTTATCACTTATACCTATATGGCAACTTCAGGATGCATCAGTACTGCAACTGCAATAACCACTGTTCTTGATCTGCCACATGTTACTTTAAATATCCAGAATGTAAGCTGTAATGGTGGAAATAATGGTGCAATTTATCCTGTGGTAACCAATGTTCCGGGAAACCCTGAATTTAATTGGTCAAACGGTGAATCCGGCAATAATGTTACTGATCTTAGCGCTGGTACTTATTATTTAATAGTAAGTTTTGAAGGAATGTGCAGCGTGGGTGCATCGGCAGAAATTACAGAACCTGATCAGCTATCATGCGGAATTAACATTACATATCCTGAATTGACTCAAGGTTATTTTGGCACACTCGAGTCATGGGTTTCCGGTGGAGTATCTCCTTATACCTATCTCTGGTCCGGCGGTGAAACAACATCCAATGAGACAAATCTTGCAAGCGGGTATTATTCACTGACCATTACCGATGCCAATGGATGCAGTTGCATATCGTATTTTAATGCAACAGTAAGTTATCCTCCCGAAATAGTGGTAAGCCCCGAATCCATCAGCGTTAGTGTGAGTCAGGGCTCAACCGGCTCTGCAATGCTGCATATCAGCAATACCGGCAGTGATGACCTCCTGTTCAGTATCAGCGATTTGCCCACATGGCTTACCCTTTCACTGACATCCGGCATGATTTCAAATGGCAGCACACAGGATATCAATTTTACATTCAGCAATACATTACCCGGTGGATCTTATTCAGCCCATCTGCATATTCATTCAAACGATCCCTTAAATCCGGTAATCGACTTTCCTGTTTATTTAACAGTTTTCGGGGCATCCATGTATGTTAATCCTACCACCATTGACTTTGGCGGAGTAGTTAAAAACACCACTGCCACCAATTATGTGAACCTGGTGAACAATGGAAACCTCGATATTAACATAAACAGTATTACCGCACAAGCGCCATACTCTGTAGGATCATATATTCCGGTATTACCTGCAGGACAATCAATCCAGGTAGCAGTTAATTTCAGCCCCACTGCAACTGTTTTCTATAATAAGGTGATGAACATCAATACCTCATTTGGAAACTTTGTTGTTAACCTTCATGGAGTCGGAGTAAACCCGGCACCCGCCTGGACATTCTCGTTTACCGACTATGATTACGGATTTACGGATACAGCAACAGGAGCAACTGTCGGATTAGTGATTACCAATACTGGCAATGTACCTGTTTTAGTGACTAATATTGTTTCTTCCAACCCGCATTTCAGCGTAACGGAAAACTCATTCAACCTGCCGGTCAACAGTTCACACACTCTCCAGATTGCTTTCAATCCGGATGAGTTAATATCTTATGTCGGCTTGTTATCCATCAGTTCAAACAATTGCGGTAACCAGGCAATTCATCTCAATGGTTATGGAATGATGGTGACCACACCGCCACAACTGACCTATGAGGAAGTGACTCCTTTCAACGGAGTGAATGGCGTTGACCCGGCTGTCGGGCCGACTTCTGCTTACTTCACATACAAAGTGGTCTATACTGATCCGGACAACTATCCGCCATTCCCGGGTTTCCCGAAGATAGGCATTGACCGCAACGGCGACGGTGATTTCCTCGATCCGGAAGAAGGATGGGTAACTATGTCGCCTGAAGACCCGGGTGATCTGAATTATGCCGATGGTAAAACTTATGTATTCAACACTCAGTTTCCTTTGCCATTCTACTACGGATATAGTTTCCGGGCTTTCAACATTTACGGAAATGCTGCTATCGGTGAAGGAACCAATTATCATGGAGGACCATTGGTGAGCAATGACATGCTTGACCTGTCAATTTATGCCAACGACATTAACTTTTCAAATCCTCATCCGGCATTAGGCCAGGAAATCACTATCTGGGCCACCATTCATAATACCAGCGATTATCCTGCCGATCAGCCATTTGAAGTTCAATTCTGGAAAGAAGACACCCTGATGGGAACTCAGACGGTGAATTCTCTTGATGCTCATACAGATTTAACCCTGAGTATGAACGAGACTTTCACATACGCCGAATTTTACCCGATCAAGGTAATTGTGGATGCCACCAATGTAATCGCTGAAGACAACGAACTGAATAATTTTGCCATCAGGCCAATCATAGCCGGCGAGTTCTCAGTTCCAGGTTCCATCTCTGTTACAGCAAGCATAAGCCCCGGTTTGATTATAGTGCCTCCATACGGTGATATGCCACTCATGCATTACCACGGACATGCCGATTATGTAGGTGCGTTTGACCCTGCAACACAGGTTTCAGGCGCCGAGGTAACGTTTGTTGCAGATGCAATCGTACCCTATACTACGACCACCTTTACCAATTCCAACGGTGATTTCGATTTCTATTTTGTAAGCCTAGCTCCTCCGCAGGGTGATACTGCTTTCTATCATGCACATTCTACGGTAACAGACTATACCCTGACATCCACTTCGGGATATGTTATGTGGGAAGTGATCAATCCAACACCACCCCCGCCACCACCCCCGCCACCACCTCTGCCTAAATTACCTGACCTGAATTGCTGGCATTGGGATGTTGGATGCGGCTGCTGGGTTCAGAATATTTTATGGGCAGATTCCTGCATCATGACAGGCGAGCCCATTGATGTAACAGTTTGGGTAACAAACACCGGCGATTCGACCGCATATAATGTCAAATTCTACGGATTCAAAGACGGGTACCCTGACACTACCTTTGTTGCATATTATGATTCTCTTGCTCCCGGTTATACCAGGACAGAATACTTCACTGTAACATTCGATACACCCGGTGAACATTATGTCGGAATCTGGGCCGACCCCGACAATCATATTGTGGAATGGGCCAAATGGAATAATATTGCTATCCTTGGCCGTCATATCTATGAACATACCTCAGACCTAGTGCCATCTAACCTATGGGCATCAGACGGGGCTCCCATGGAAGGCCAGGATGTACTGTTTGGATTAAGTGTGTCAAATATCCTGTGCGATATGACAGGACCTTCCACAGCATTTCTGTATGATGCTTTCAATGGCGATACCACACTGATGGGTGCTTTGGATTACCCGGGTGTACCTGGTATGGGAAGCGAATATTCATGGAGCGTCAATTATGCTTTTAGCGGAGTGGGTCTTCATACCATTATTGCGGTTGTTGATGCACTGAATGCTGTGGCGGAAGAGAATGAATACAATAATACAGGATATTGGACTATTAATGTTTTACCCTATGTACCTGATCTCGCATTTTATTTCCAGCCATATCATTTCCCGCTACAGGTTTCATCTTCAGATGCAAGCCCGGGCGACCAGATCAACTTTACCGCAGATATCATTAACGATGGTACAGGTGTGGCAGAAAACTTCTTTGTTACTTTCAAAATTGATGATACAATTGTTGGTGATCCGGTATTTGTACCTATTTTAAATCCAGGTGAAGTAATGACTGTTACTTCGGATATCTGGACGTTGACCCCATGTCATCATATTCTGACGGTTGTTCTTGATGAAGCTAATAATGTACAGGAATCCAATGAAAATAACAACATTTTAAGCAGGACTGATATTGGAGTTGATAATGCCATTTCACCTCCGGGTGGTGGCGGCTGGCCAAATACTACCATTCTGGTTGGCAGTTATATCTATAATTATGGCACATTTAATACTGATTCAATGACTGTGTCTTATTACTGTCTCAACTGCGGTCCCGATGAAGTATTTATGGGTAGTGATGTTGTTCCTGTTGTACCTGCCGGAGGATTTACCTTTTCCTACATTCTGGCTTCATTCCCTGATCCAGGCACATATTTTATAAAAGCATATGTTGACTCAACAAAATATTGCGAAACATTAAATTCCAACAATGTAGCTTACGGGGAAGTAAACATCCTGACTGAATTGCCCAACCTCCTGATCCATTCCTCAGACATTTCCCCGACAGAGTTGAATCCTGACCCCAATGAATCTATTCAGTTGTACTCGTCAATGCATAATACCAGCAATGTGTCATCCGGGCCGTTTAAGGTTCTCTTTGAGGTTGACAGTAACCCCGTCGGTGATACTATTCTTGTCCCTGATCTCGGACCACACATGGCAACTACTGTAGCCTGCAGTGACTCCTGGTCATCTCCGCTTATCGGGCCACATATTGTCAGGGTGTTTGTTGATGTGACAAACATGGTTGCTGAAACCGATGAACTCGACAACGAAGCCAGCCGTGCAGTGATTGTCGGTGATGCGCCGGATATGAAGTTCTCAATAGTTGACGGGCTTGTTATGACAGATATGTCTCCTGCACTGGGTCAATGGCTTACTCTAACTGCCCATATAAAAAATATCGGAGGCGCTAGTGGCAGTGCAAATGCCAGTTTCTACCTGGTTAACGGAACAGATACTTCACTGCTCCAGGTTCAGCCGTTTGATTGCCATCATCACGATTCTATTTACGTGACCATCCCATGGCAGGCAACAACAACTTACGGCAAGATTCTGTGTGTCATCAGCGATTGTACCCCGATGGAGTTCAACCTCTACAATAATACAGACGAATTGATCTTCGGAACTCCCGGATCAGAACTGCAGGCCGCTATTCATGCTTCAGTTGTGAACCTCTGTGCAGGATATTCAAGCCAGTTATTGGCCACCTATTCAGGCGGTTCCGGTATTTATACTGTAACCTGGACATCTCAGCCGGAAGGTCTGAACTATACAGGTGATGCGCTGGTGGTAACACCTTCAGTTACTACGACCTACACTGCTACTGTTTCTGATGGATATTCCACTGTTGTTCTATCGGTGACGATTCAGGTTACAACTATTGCCAATGTAGACTTTACCGGCCTTGACCAGTTATACTGCATCAACAGTTCTCCTGTTGTTCTGACAGGAACCCCTGATGGCGGGTATTTCAGCGGTGATGGAATTATTGACAATATTTTTGATCCATCGGCTGCGGGTGTCGGTCCACATGAAATTACCTATACATACACATCAACTGAGGGTTGTTCAGGTTCGGTAACAAAACTCACTGAAGTAATGTCTCTTCCTGAGTCACACCTGAGTATTCAGCCGGTTTCGTGTTATGGAGCCAATGATGGTAGCGTTTTTGTAGTGGTTAATGGTAGTGACCTGATATCCTACCTATGGTCAAATGGAGAAACGACCCATGGCATTTACGGGCTTGACGGTGGCGTTTACTCAGTAACTGTGTTCTATGAGGATGTATGCCAGATTTTCCTCTCCGGTGAAGTATATGAACCAGCCCCATTGTCACTGACTTTGGAACAGACCGTTAACCCGACCAATGGCTATAATTCTATTGACCTGTCAATAACTGGTGGCACTTCACCCTATTCAATCCTGTGGTCTGATGGTTCGACTGACTGGGATATCCAGCAGGTTTCATCAGGCACTTATTCTGTCACTGTTTATGATGCCCATCAGTGTTCTGCCACAGACAGTATCAATATTAATTTGCTGAGTTCACAGACCATCTACCTGAACTTAGGATGGAACCTGTATTCAACTTATATTAATCCGGTCGATCCTGAAATCAGCACCGTATTATCACCGGTTATCAGCAATTTAATCATTGCAAAAAATAATGACGGTCAGGTATATTGGCCATTATATAATGTAGACCAGATCGGACCCATGGTTATCGGAGATGCTTATTATATCAAAATGTCAAATAACAGAGTTTTAACCATTACCGGTACAAAGATCGAACCTCAGTTTACACCATTACCAATGCCTCAGAACTGGAATAGTATTGCTTATCTGAGGGATAGTTCAGCACCCATAGCTGATATGCTATCAGGTATTGTAAGTAATATCACGATAGTTGTTGATGGGGGTGGTCATGTGTACTGGCCTTCCTGGGGTCTGAACCATATCGGAAACATGACACCCGGTTTAGGTTACCATGTTGATATGTCAGCACCTGGTGTGTTGTTATATCCTGAAGATGCCGCGACATTTGAAAAAGCTGAGGTATATGTTCCCGAACCTGTATATTACACAGAAGTGAACAATACCGGCAACTATATGATTCTTGGTATCCCTGCTTCTGCCTGGACTTTATCAGGTGGTATTGAAACACCTGTTACAGGCGATGAAATCGGTGTATTCGATGAGTCGGGCGTACTTGTTGGTTCCGGTGTATATGAAGGGATTAATACCGTAGTTACTGTCTGGGGTGATGATGAAACCACTCCTGTAACGGACGGATTACTGCCTTCAGGAAAATTCAGCATCAGGTTGTGGCACCATAACCTGCAGACAATGCAGGAAATTAAACTTACCGTAGCCGAATGGACTACTGGAAATGACAGTTATTCTGCCGATAAAATCAGTATTGTCAAGAGTTTTGTATCAGCAGAAGTATTAGCCAGTCCGGCCGACCTGTACCAGAACATTCCTAATCCATTCAAGGATGTGACTTCCATTAGTTTCTACATTCCGTCTGATTCTTATGCTGAAATTTCAATATTCAATGTTCTGGGCGAAAAGCTTGAAACCATATTGTCAAAAGAAATGCCAGCTGGTAAGCATACTATCATGTTTGATGCAACAAATTATCCATCTGGGTCTTATTTTTACAGACTCATTACAAATGGCTTTACTTCGACAAAAGAACTGAACGTAGTGAAATAATTACCTCCTCTCTTTGAATTCAAAAGCCTCCTTCCAGATAAGGGGGCTTTTTTTTGCATCAGCTACTTTGGCTTTCGGTGAATCTTACGATATTTGAACCAAATAAATAAATTAATTTCGGTTTAAAAAGCTATGTTGAATTCTATTAAGTGTTTGATTATTAACGTATAATTTTAATTTTTGTACCCTCCCCTTCGTCCCCTCCCTGCTGGCAGGGCTACTCTTTATACATATGTCTGTATTATGCTGTGTATCTATTCTATATATAGGTGCTTAATAAAAGTTATTCGCCCTCCCGTTGCACGGAGGTCTCATGAGATTGCTTCGATAAGTTCTTTTCTTCTTTTGCTCGCCCAAAAGAAGGAAAAGGGCGCCACGAACGAGAATACAACATGCACTTTCGCACAAGCTTACGCTATCGGGTCTGTGCATGTTGTATTCCACACCGTTCGTGGACAGCCAACGCACGAAGGCTTTCATGGTTATATTTTCCCAATTAGAGATTAAAGTACATTGTTAATATACATTTATATTAATTTTCAAATTTCTATAATGAATGATTTATTCAAATCTCATAGAGCAGTATGGCTTCCGCCTCAGATTAATTTGCGTTGAATTCAAAGAAAATTTGTGTGCGAAGGAACTGGCAAGCAGCCCACGAGTACCGGCGGAAGAATTAATATTTATAGGAATATGCAAATTCCGGTACGGCTTGGGCTGCGTGTAGACAAATTTTCTGTAGAATTCAGCAAATTCATCTGCAGCGGTGACTTTTCTTTGCTTACTTTCTTTGTGTGGCAGACAAAGAAAGTAAGAATCAATATTTTAGATTTATTATAAAAGATGTGTATAAAGAGTAGGCTGGCAGGGAGGGGATCAAACGCTTAGTTCTATATTATAAATTAGCAGAACTCTGTTCCCCTCCATGCTCGCAGGGAGGGGTTAGGGGTGGGTAAAAAGTTTAATATGGCAAAATTTTGAAATATTAATAAATTTAAAACATAGGGACTAAATTTTTCATTTTGAGAAAAAAGCCCAAAGGGGAGAATTTACGAATTACGAATGACGATTTACGAATCAACGATTTACGAATCAGAGGACAACAATTTTACGACAACATGTTGGTAAGTTTTGTCTCCTTAGCGACTAATATATTATTGGAAATTACATAAACAGTTTAATATATAAGATAGTAAGCACAGACGATGAAAAAGCCGGGATTTTATATCTACATAGTCATTATACTATCAATGATTTTCTGGTCATTGTCATTTGTCTGGTATAAAGTGGTCTATAAATATTTTGAACCGATATCCGTCATTTTCCTGAGGTTGGTGATCTCAACATTACTATTACTGCTTACCGCACTTTTTCTGAAAAAACTTCAGAAGTTAAACAAAGCCGACCTTAAAATGATGTTACTGCTGGCGTTCCTGGAGCCATTCTGTTATTTCCTGGGCGAAAGCTTCGGGATAAAGTTTGTATCCTCAACGGTTGCAGCGGTTTTCATTTCTACCATTCCTTTATTCAGTCCCATTGTGGCTCATTATTTTTTGAAAGAGAAGTTAACCCTTATGAATTTCCTGGGAATATTACTTTCACTTACCGGTGTATCCATTGTTGTGTTCAATAATCATCTCGAAATAGAAGCTTCGTTTCCAGGGATTTGCCTGTTGTTTTTAGCCGTACTTTCAGCAATATTCTATTCAGTGGTAAGTATTCGTCTTTCCTTAAAATACAATGCTTTCACCATCATCACGTATCAAAATGCGATAGGCATTTTTTACTTTTTGCCGCTATTCCTGATATTTGATTTCAGACACCTGATCTCTCACCCTCCCGGTATTGAATCCCTGATCCCACTTTTCGAACTGGCTGTTTTTGCTTCATCGCTGGCATTCATTTGCTTTACCTATGGATTAAAACACCTGGGGATTAATAAAGCCAATATATTTGCTAACCTGATTCCTGTTTTAACAGCTGTCTTTGCACATTTCATGATTGCTGAAAAAATAAACCTGCAAAAAGCTATAGGAATTTTGGTCGTTATAAGCGGACTTCTTATTTCCCAGGCCAGACTCAGCTGGTTTATGGTTTCCACCTGGGGGAAAAACGATAATAGTTAATAGTCCGGAGTCCCGGCATTTACGAATTACGATTTACGACTTACGACTTACGACTTACGACTTACGACTTAAAACTAACGACTTTATGAACTTTACGAACTTTACAAACTTTACGAACTTTACGAACTTTATAAACTAATGACTGAAAATTCATCTGATCTTCAGCATTTCCTCGTTCTTGCCGGAGGACGGAAATCTGCAACCATTAAATTCATTGAATTAATTAAAAAGAAGCCCCCGTCAAATCTGGATGATTTATTTCATGACCTGCACAACAGGGTTTTTGAAAATATTAACTGTCTGGATTGTGCTAATTGCTGCAAAAGCATCTCTCCTGTTTTAAAACATCATGATATTAACAGGATTTCCTGCTTCCTGAAGATGAAAACATCTTTATTCAGTCATCAATTTACCAGGGTCGATGAAGACGGTGATTGGGTTTTCCTTACACAGCCCTGTCCGTTTTTACTGGCAGGCAATTATTGCAGAATATACGAAGTAAGACCAAAGGCATGCAGGGAATATCCCCATACCAACAGCATTAAAATGTACCGTTTACTGGACATTACCAGCCGGAATTATTTTGTATGTCCGGCTGTTTTCGAGATCATTGAAGAATTAAAGAAACTGATCTGATCTCTATTTTAAAGGATTATGGCAATAATTGACTGAAGGTTGTCAGACTGTTAGACTATTAGACTATTGACCATTCACCATTCACCATTCACTATTGACTATTGACTATTGACTATTGACACTTTTTCACTAATATTGCCGTTAATACTAAAAATTATCATATGAAATTATATATTTCCTTAATTCTGACGATTTTGTGCATAAATCTATTCGGTCAGCAGCCACAAAATCCTCAGGAAATCAAATTTAAAAATGAGATCAGTGTCGGAATATTTCAGTTTTTTGGCGGCACATTGGATGTAAATTATGAACATTACCTGAAACCCAGTACCAGCATGGTGATCTCCGGTGACATTACAATGATAAGCTCCTCTAATTCTGAAGATGTTCTCGGCGGCAAAGGAGAATTTCAGTACAGATATTACGTGGCGCCTTTTATCTTAAGTACAGGTTCGCTAAAGCTTGAAGGTGTTTATGTTGGGCCATACGTTTTCTATAATTATACCAATGTTTTGAATCATAATTACTATGATAACAGCAGTGGACTTACTTATGAAAGAAATTTCTATTATTCTACATATTCCGGCGGATTCATAGGAGGAGTAAAGTTTTCACTTATCAAACACTTTAGCATTGATATATATTTCGGCGGTGGTCTCAAAATCACTAAGACAAACGACAAAGAAAACAACAACGGAATATACGACCGGGGATACAGCGGGATCAGCCCTCGAATTAATTGTACATTCGGCCTGCGGTTTTGATAATTATAATCCGGAATAAAATTATTTATGAAACAAGGAATCATTGTACTGGCGTGTGTCTTAATGCTTTCAGAGTATTCGTTTCCTCAAACAGGAGGCTCATCCACTTTCAGCTTCCTGGACCTGCCTGTTTCAGCCAGGGTAGCATCATTGGGAGGCAGCCTCGTACCGGTTTATGATAATGACCTTAACCTTGCCTGGATCAACCCTGCCTTGCTGAATGAATCAATGAACAATAATATTGCACTGAATTACTCCAGGTATTTTTCAGATATTTGGTTTGGGAATATTAGTGTAGCTAGGAAGCTTGGAAAAAATACCATGTTCTCGGCAGGAGTCATGGATGTAGATTATGGAAATTTCCTTGCCACCACCGAAACAGGTTCAATTACAGGGGTATTCAGTGCCAGGGAATATGTCGCACAGTTATCCTGTTCACAAGCCATTGATTCATTTTTTTCAGCAGGTGTCAGCCTTAAATTCATTGGATCGAACCTGGAAATGTATCATTCCTATGGCCTCGCTGCAGATATCGGGCTAAGTTATCTCAATCCCACAAATATGCTTTCAGCATCATTGGTGCTGAGAAATGCAGGCAGGCAGATCACTACATATTACCAGAACGGTGAACAGGAAGCTTTGCCAACTGAAATTCAGTTTGGTATCTCAAAAAGGCTGGCACATGCTCCTTTCCGGTTTGACCTGGTGATTGATCATCTTGAAAAATTTGATCTGAGCTACGACAATCCGCTTGACCCGTCACAAGCCATTGATCCGGTGACTGGTCAGAAAGTCGGCCAGAGTAAAATAAAAGAACTGACAGATAAAGCATTAAGACATTTAATCTTAGGAGTCGAATTTCTTCCTTCCAAAAATTTATTTTTCAATATATCATATAATTTTAAAAGAAGTAAGGAATTGAAAGTCGATACCAGGCCAGGATTTGTCGGATTTTCAGTCGGACTGGGTATAAAAATTTCAAAATTCTCATTTTGCTATTCAAGATCAACCTATTCTCTTGCCGGTGCATCCAACCAGTTTTCATTTTCAACCTGCCTGAGCGACGTGTATCATAAGATCATGAAATGAGTTACGAATTACGAGTTACGAGTTATGACTTATGACTTATGACTTATGACTAATAGATATGAATAAAAAAACCTTAGTAATCGGAGCCAGCAATAATCCTGACCGTTTTTCTTACAAGGCAGTCAGGAAGTTAAAAGCATCAGGATATGAGGCAATACCCATTGGCATCAGGGAAGGCGAAATTGAAGGAATAAAAATTCACTTGGGTTATCCTGAAATTAAGGACGTTCATACGATTACAATTTATATCAATCCTTCGATACAACCTGTTTATTATGATTATATCCTGAAGCTGAAACCAATAAGAGTTATATTTAATCCGGGTACCGAAAACGAAGAGCTGAAACAACTTTGCAAACAAAATGAGATTGAAGTTGTTGAGTACTGCACTCTTATTATGTTAAGTTCAGATGAGTATTAAAATTATTAATTAGGCTATCAGGCTTTAGGCTTTCAGACTGTAGGTTTTATTATTTGTACCAGGTGCCAAGTATCAGGTATCAGTCCGCCGCGGCGGATCAGGTATCAGGAATTACAATGATATAGGCGTGATAAAAGAACGATTAATAAATTTGACTAATCGTCTTCAGTCTAAAAGTCTACAGACTAAACAACCTGAATAGAAAACAATATGAATGAAGAGATTTCTGTTTCATGGCTGGAGAACATGGCATTTAAAGCCGATGTGAATGGACATGAGATTATTCTGGATTCGAAACCTGAGTTCGGTGGCAAGGATCTCGGAGCAGGTCCCAAAACACTAATGTTAGTTGCATTGGCTGGTTGCACTGCCATGGATGTAATTTCTATACTTGGAAAAATGCGGATAATAATCGATAAGTTTGATGTTTCGGTGAGCGGCGAACTGACAGAGACCCACCCGAAACAATATTATAAAATGCATATCATATACACTTTTACCGGGAAAAATCTTCCATATGATAAATTGCAAAAATCCATTAAACTATCGCAGGAACAATATTGCGGGGTAAGTGCAGTCTACCGGAAGGCAATTCAAATCACCAGTGAAATTAAACTTGTTGAATCCGATTAAATTTTCTTTTTTTGCCAGCATTTATAATTGAAAAATCGTAATTCGTAATTCGTAATTCGTAATTCGTAATTAAAAGAGGGGTTGTTAGCTCAGTTGGTTTAGAGCATTACCTTGACAGGGTAGGGGTCACTGGTTCGAATCCAGTACAACCCACTTCTACAGAAAAAACGGAAAAATAAAATACTTTTATTTCTTAATAATCAGCCAAATAACACAAACTGATTTAATCCTGTTTAACAAAATATTTCTGTAATTGTTACAATTGTGTTACAAATGTGTTATATTTGTGTTTCAAAAAGATTATTGTAACACAAATATATATAACAATGGCTGTTCACAGTAAAATACTGCTACGCAAGTACTTTCAAAACAAGGACGGGAAAAACCAGGTTTATCTTTGTCTTACCATCAACCGGCAGAGAAAATGGTTTCCGCTGGAAATTTATACTGACCCTAAATCATGGGACGAAAAGAAATCCCTGGTCAAAAAGTCTGATCTGAATTGGATTAACCACAATAAAATTATAGGTTCCCATTATTCACGGGCTTTGGAGATAATATCCGACTTTAATGTTCAGAACAGGCCACTTACATTTAATCTTTTTACCCAGCGCTATCTGAATGTCAGTGATGATAATTCGGTATTTTCATTTATAGAAAAAATCATTGAATCGGAAAAGGATTTTTTCAAAAAAGGCACATTGCATTTTTACAAATCTCAGCTTACAAAATTACAACGCTTCTCTCCTACCCTGACTTTCAATGATATTGACATGATCTTTTTGAAGAAATATTATGCCTTTATGGAAAAAGAACTGGATAATAATGAGAATACAGTCTACAAGGCATTCCGGTTTCTGAAATCTGTGATCAACAGGGCAATAAAGGAAGGATTGGTCAGGGATAATGTATTTGCACAATTCCCGATCAAAACAGTGGATGGGCTGAGGCAACGCCTGACCATTGAAGAAATTCAACAGTTAAATCATTTGCTTTCAGATAATATACTGAAAGATGCCAGAGTAAATGTATTAAGATATTTCCTTTTTAGTTGCTATACAGGTTTGAGATACACGGATGTTAAAAAACTCACATACCATGATGTACAGAATGGCTCAGTATATATCCGTATGGACAAAACAAGAGGTGTAATCTCTATTCCTCTTACTGGCCAGGCCAAAAATCTTATTGGAAAAGGAATTTCGGAAGAACTGGTATTCCAGGTTTTCACCAACCAGGCAACCAATCGTTATCTCAAGGAAATCATGCAAGTAGCCGGAATTAACAAACCTATCAGTTTTCATTCTGCCCGGCATACCTTTGCCACCTGTGGCCTTGAACTGGGTATTCCCATTGAAGTAGTAAGCAAATTACTGGGACATAAACACCTGGCGACGACCCAGATTTATGCCAAGATCACCGATACTTTAAAGATCAGGGAGATGAAGAAATGGGAGAATGTTTGATTCTGAAAATAAAAATTGCAGCTGGTCTTAACACAATAGAAAATTTATTCCGATATTTAGCACATGATTTATCAAGAATACATATTGCAGAAAATCAGGGAGATCGTGAATCGGTCTGCTCCAAAAGCAGAGGTATTTCTATATGGTTCAAGAGCAAAAGGAACTTACACAAATCAATCGGACTGGGATATATTAATATTATTGAATTCCAGACAATTAAAGTTTAATACTGAAAAAAAATTTATTGATGATCTGTACGAGATTGAATTAGAAACCGGAGAAGTAATTTCACCATTGATCTATACAAAAACGGAGTGGAATAAAAGACACCTAGTTACTCCTCTTTTCGAAAATATAAGTAAAGACGGGATCAGAATACAATGAAGGGCACTATTGATGACCTGATTCATTACAGAATTGATAGGGCAAAGGATACTATGGACGATGCCCGAATCTTAGCTTCAAACAACAAATGGAATTCAGCCATAAACAGGTTGTATTATGCTGCTTATTATGCTGTTATGGCTTTATTGCTGAAATATGGTTATAAACCTGCAACACATAATGGGGCGAAAAGCAATTTCACACAATATTTTATTAAGAATCAACTGATTGATTTGAAATATGGCAAAATTTATTCCCAACTTTTTACCATGAGACAAAAGGGCGATTATGATGATTTATTTGATTTTGATCAGGGGAAAGTGGAACCATATTTTGAACCAGTGGAAAATTTGATATTGGAGATAGAAAAATTAATATGTGCTCCTTAATTTCCTAAAGTGCAAAGCTATTCTGGAAGTACGGATTTCCTAAAAATTATGATAATTAAATTCACGTAGTATTAATGATTGAATATCAGCAGATCAATGAAATTTGCATGCGGATTGTTTATAACATTGATCCTGATAAAATCATTTTATTTGGTTCTTATGCAAAAGGCGACTATAATGATGACAGCGATCTCGATATTATTGTAGTACAGCAGACTGATCTTCCAAGACATAAAAGGGCATTGGAAATCTATAAACTGTTTCGTGGTTTGTTAATTCCTATGGACTTTAAGGTCTATACCCCTGATGAATTTGATAAGGATCAAAACAATAAATATTCATTCCTTTACTCAGTATTAAAGGATTGTAAGGTTTTATATGAGCGAAAAGATTGAAATCCATGGGGCTTATTGACATTAAGAAAGAACTTAAAAAACTTGACAAGGACAAACTTGTTGTGTTAGTGGCAGATTTGTACAAAAAGAATAAATCTGTAAAAGAATTTTTTGATTTCTACATAAACCCCAACGAATCAGACCTTTTCGAAAAGTACAAAGCCAAGGTTTATGAAGCATTTTTCCCGGTACGTGGTTACAAATTCAGGCTTTCAGAGGGAAAAAAGGCAATTTCAGATTTTAAAAAACTCGGACCATCAGAAGAATTATTGGCTGACCTGATGCTGTTTTATGTTGAGACAGGAATAGTGCTTACCAACACATATGGTGATATTGACGAACCATTCTATAACAGCCTGACAAGTGTTTATTCACAAGCTCTTACTTTAATGAAAAAAGAAAAAATACTTGACAATTTTTCTGACCGTGCGAAAAAAGTCGTTGATGATACAAGAAATATAGGCTGGGGATTCAACGACGAATTAGGAGATATTTACAGTGATTTTTACCTGAATTCCTGATTAATACAACTAATAACGACCCTGTATTATTCAGGTAATCATCCAAAACTTCTTCAGTAATCCTGCTATCTGGCGTAGATTTAAAAACACCATATGCTATAAGTTTTTTGATAGTGGTATGATCTCTTTTAGAAATTTCGCCACCTGGTATATGGTTCTTAGTTTATGACTTGCTGTTACTTTGTTGTCATGTTCTATCAGGCATCGTTTTACAACATTTTCAAATTCACCGATTATTTTAGTCGTCAACTTTTTTCAATGAATTAAGTCGTGGCAACAATTCAGGTTTATGCCAAATTTACTGATACTTTGAAGATCAGGGAGATGAAGAAGTGGGGGAATGTTTGAATTACCTGAAAAATCAATTTGTCAAATTTTATGTATGTAGCCTTTGAAAAATTATTGAATTCAGTGCCTGCCTGAGAATTCCATAAGATCCTCTGGTGTTGTTCCAATTGCACGCAAACAATTCCTGATAATAAATTCCGGAACTGGATCAACATGAGCCTGAAGAATAACCGGCCTGGTAAGATCACTACGTGCCCATACTTCATGACCTCCTTTAGTTCTGATTAGTTTCAGGCCATTTTTAAGCAGATAGTTGCGAAATTCTTTTAGTGGAATGTTTTTTAGATTCGACATCAGGAATAAATAGGCAAACTAACCGATGTTGTGGTCTTTCTGAAATCGTGGCTATTAAAAATACGGCTAAAGTTTTGATTTTGATTAAGAAGCAGAGCCATATCAGGAGGAATTAATTCTTTTCCTTTTTTCAGAATTCTCCAGCCAAGCGCCTTTAAATCAGCAACCAGTGATTGTTTTCTTGTGGTATAAATCAAATATTCATCTAATACTATTTTAAATGAATCAGCAGCTTCATTATCATTTTTACCATACCCACTCAAGTCAAGTGCAGGACAATAAACAATCTTACTTTCATCTTCTTCAAACATAATTAATGGCAGGACAAAATCAACCTGCTGATTTTTGTCATGCCAGGTTCCGGTAACAGCTGCTTTCTTACTCATTTTTTTCAGATTAATGAAATAATATTATTAGAGTGGCAAAGATAACTTATATTCCTTCATGATGGCAAATATTCACGTCTAAAAAAACCTAATTATCATATCGTTTCTATCTCATATTCACACATTAATGAAGCATATTTCAATGCAGCTTTTATTGATTTTGAAGTCAGGGAAGGATAACTTAAAAGGATTTCTTTTTCGGTCATCACATTACCAAGCATTCCAACAATCAATGAAACAGGAATACGGGTACCTTTTACATAAGGGTTGCCATGCACAATTTCAGGATCAGACCCGATGTACTTATATACCTCTTTCTTAGTCATATGTGCTGTTATTAATTAATGCAAACGTACTGAATTTATTGAATATCTGGTGAACTTTATGACTACCATTTGAGCATTGGCGACAATATTTTCAGTGTTGATGTTCCAATGATAATTATTTTGGTACTGCAACCAATTACTACCCCGTGTTATTCAGGTACTCTGCCAATGCTATTTCTGTAATCCTGCCATCCGGTGTGGATTTTAATACACCGTGTGCTATCAGTTTTTTGATAGTGGTGTGACCTCTGTTCAGGCGTTTGGCAACCTGGTTTATGGTCAATAGTTTGTGACTTATTGTTTTTGTGCATTCATGTTCAGTCAGGCATCGTTTTACAACATTTTCAAATTCGCCGATGATCTTTTTTATGTCCACCGACCTGATCTCCTCTTTTTCAAGGATCATTAATTTTATTAATAAAATTCAATTTTAATTAATTGAACAAGATTACTTCTCCTCACATCCCGGTACTCGGTTAATTCGTTTTAATTTCGATTAGTTCGACTTATTTCGACATTATTTTTAACATCATCGATTGGATATTCCTACAACTGACATTATATAAATGAAATCCCCACCATTCCCATGGTACATCATCTTAAAAATAAAGTTCATCTATAAAAATTCATCAAACTTCTATTTTCAGGAAAATGTTTCCACATAAGTTCGATATTTGCAAAATGGTTGTTATGTACAAAAAAAATAATGTATTAAAATTAGGCTTACATCTATTTATCTGGACAATATTATTCCTTTTTCCATATCTCGTATTTCCCAGACAGGATAATGATTTTAGTAAATTATTGTCGATAAGCTGGTTCTCTTTATTTCAATATGCTATCATTTTTTATTTTAATTATTTTATCCTGTTAAATAAGTTACTCTTTCAGAAAAAATATGGTTTTTATATTCTTATCAATCTCATTATCATTCTGTTTTTTTTGTGGTTCAACTGGCAATTCCGGCATTTATTTATGAGTACGGATTTGCAGGGTATGATACCACCTGATGATTTGCCGGGTGGATCGCATGGAGGTTCATTTCTGCATAACAAAATGCCTCATCCGCCTGAAAATATTTTCATATTTAAAGATCTGTTCTCGTATTTAATTCCTGTCATTTTCTCCATTGCTGTAAAAGCTACAGAAAACTGGATCAGAATGGAAGCTGAAAAAAAAGAAGCTGAGAAGAAAAACCTGGAATCAGAACTGCAACATTTAAGATATCAATTACAGCCACATTTCTTTTTTAATTCACTGAACAACATTTATTCTCTGGTGGAAGAGTCCCCTCCAAAAGCTCAGGAAGCCATTCACAACCTTAGTAAACTGATGCGATATCTTTTGTATGATACCGGGCGCGACAAAGTTGAACTGTTGCAGGAAATTTCATTTTTAAAAAAATACATTCAGCTCATGGGACTCCGGCAACCGGACAATACCAGGACTGATTTCATATTCCCTGAGACCCTGAACACCCCATATTCCATCGCTCCTTTATTATTCATACCAATCATCGAAAATGCCTATAAACACGGGATCTCTGCGACACAGGAATCTCATATATTTTTCAAAATGAGCATACAGGAAAAACTGTTAACTTTTACCAGCGAAAACACCAACTTTCCAAAAAGCAATACAGATAAAAGCGGCTCAGGCATTGGTCTTGATAATTTAAGGAAACGGCTTGAGTTATTGTACCCTGATAAATTTGAACTTAAGAATGGTGTAAAGGATAATATTTACTGGATTACATTGCAGATAGAACTTAGTTTGTAATAGACTATAGGCTTTTTATTAAGAGGTGAGTGATGAGAAGTGAGACATGAATAGTGAAAAGTGAATGATATTAAAATTCATGACTTGTATCTCATTGCTTATAATTACTGAAGTCTGATAACCTGAATTTGAAATGACAAAAATAAGCTGCATCATAGTTGACGACGAACCCCTGGCTCTTAATTTACTGGAAAGATACGTCCGCAAAACCCCGTTTCTTGAAATGGTGTACAGGTGCAGTAATGCAATCGAAGCATTGGAAATACTAAACAAACAAACGATTGATTTGATCTTTCTTGACATTCAGATGCCCGAATTATCAGGCATTGAATTTTCGAGGGTAATTGGAAAAGACGCAAAAATCATTTTTACAACTGCTTTCGACGAATATGCCATTGAAGGGTTCAAGGTAAATGCGCTTGATTATCTTTTAAAACCTTTTAATTATGAAGAATTCCTGAGGGCAGCCAATAAAGCGAGGGAGTGGTTCCAAATGGTATACAGCCGTCAGAAAACACAGGAAGACAACCACAACTACATTTTCGTAAAATCAGAGTACAAACAGATAAAAATTCAGCTTAATGAAGTGTTGTATTTTGAAGGGCTTAAGGATTATATCAAGATATGGCTTAAAGATAATACCAGACCGATACTGACTTTAATGAGTCTAAAATCCCTCGAAAAAAAATTGCCCCCGGATAAATTCATGCGAATTCACCGTTCATTTATCGTTGCACTCGATAAAATTCAATCCGTTGAGCGAAGCCAGATTATCATTAAAAACAATGTCCGCATTACCATAGCCGATCAATACAAAGAAAAATTCCAGGACTTCATAACCGGCAAATCAATTATTTGATCACCCGGAATACGGGACTGTTTTAAGAGACATTTATTTCCCGTTCTTCTATACATTTCCTGTTAACTTCTATTTCATTTTCCGATGGTACAGCCGCACAATACATTTGTGCAGTAATTATAGCTTAAGTGATAAAAACATATACAAATATTTTAATCGTCTGTAAATACTTTTCTAAAATAGTTATCCCTGTGTTTTTTTTCGGGAATACATTTGCCCAGCAGCAGGAATACTACTTCAACTCCCCAGGGAATATTTGTTATTTTAAATATGTATGTTATACACAAACAAACATTTACAATTCTATCAAACAGCCTTTCATTTTTGTGCTGGGCAAATCAGGTGAAACAGCCAATGAAGCTTTCACTGAAGACACGCTCAAAAATTTACAGGCGTTCAATAATTATATGTTTGTTTACTTACCAAACAAAGGAAATAATGCTCACGACAAACTTCAATGCCTGGATGCGTTTGCCAGCCTGCAAACTTACAATTATAAATACGGGCACAGCAATTTGTTTTTGACAGTCAATGATCCGGAAATCTCTCAGTCAGATATCAGTGCGAACGGACTGAATTCAATTTTTAAAAATGTACGATTGGCCAGTCCTGGCACAGAAAATATTTCACAAGAACCATCTATCAAAATTGCCGATGATTTTAAAGAAACCCATATTATTTATGAAATTGAAACCAAACATGAAGATGTTGAGTATGGAACATATTATACTGAAGATGAAAGCACGGAATCAATTGAAAATGATCAGTCTGTGAAACCTAAAAAAATATATTTCGGACCTCCCGCTTCATATAATTTTACACTTACCGGTATTGTCCGTGATAAATCAACCGGTGAAGCACTTCCCTTTGCTACGTTGATGATTAAAGGAACTACAACGGGTACTTCGACAAATGTTGACGGTTATTTCACATTATTAAAGGTACCTTCTGATACAAGTGTTTTAATTGCTCAATATGTTGGGTACGGAAACACGGGAATATACCTGACTCCTCAAACTCCAAAAAAGAATTTTACCATCGAAATTCAGCCTTCCACTCAGAATCTTAAAGCCATTACGGTAATTGGACACAGGGAAGATGTGGTCATAACTGATAAATCGGATGTGGGTACTGTTAAAATGACTCCCAGGAAGTTGGAGCTATTACCTAATGTGGGCGAAAGGGATATTATGCGTTCATTCCAGTTAATGCCCGGTGTCAGCGCATCCAATGAATCTTCATCAGGTTTATATGTGCGCGGCGGAACACCGGATCAGAACCTTGTTCTTTATGATGGTTTTACCGTATATCATGTCGATCATTTATACGGATTTTTCAGTGCCTTCAATTCAAATGCATTAAAAGATGTTGAGCTTTATAAAGGAGGATTTGAATCCCGTTTTGGCGGACGGCTTTCAAGCGTTACCGAAATCACAGGGAAAGATGGAAACCAGAATTTCTTTAACATGGGTGCTGATATCAGTTTATTAAGCTTCAATGCTTATGTTGAAATACCGGTCGGTAAAAAGTTCTCCTCTTTTTTTGCATTTCGCAGATCATACAAAGGTTTTATATATAACAAGATATTTGAAAAATTCAACGGTAGTACTTCATCCGTTTCATCGGTACCTCAGGGTGGCGGTCCCGGTGGCAGGCAGATGCAGGACATCAGTATAACTTCATACTTTTACGATCTTAACGGAAAGCTTACTTATCGTCCTACTGACAAAGACATTATCTCATTAAGCATTTTTAACGGTACTGATAAACTTGATAATAGTTCACCCATGCATGCCTTTTCTTTTGGGGCATCCAATTCTGACTTCAGCATGAATTCAACCGATCTGACCAAATACGGAAATATCGGTAGTAGCCTGAAATGGTCGAGGAAATGGAATGATAAACTTTATGGGAATACTATTCTCAGTTACTCAAATTACTATAGCAACAGGGATCGTTCCCAGGAACGGACAGTGACAAGTACAAGCGGGGAAACAACTACAAGCAATAATGGTGTTTTCGAGAACAACGATTTGAAAGATTACAGTCTCAAAACCGATTATCAATGGGATATAGCTAATTTCAGTCAATTTCAGTTCGGTGGCTTCGGTAATTTTTTCGATATTGATTATTCTTACGCTCAAAACGATACCTCTTCAGTTCTGAACCGGAAGAACAATGCGATACTGGCGGGAGGATATCTGCAGAACAATTTTAAATTATTCAATGATAAAATAATTCTTCTTCCTGGGATCAGGACCAGCTATTTTCAGACTACACATAAAATATACTACGAACCACGTGCATCAATCACTTTTAAAATTACCGATAAGTTCAGCTTGAAAGGTGCGACAGGGAAATATTATCAATTTGCCAATCGTGTGACACGTGAAGATATTATGTCGGGAAGCAAGGAATTCTGGCTGCTTTCTGATGGGAATTCGGTCCCTGTAAGTTCTTCCGTTCATTATGTTGCAGGATTATCTTATGAACCTGACGATTATCTTTTTAGTGTTGAAACTTATTATAAAAAGATAAATAATCTGACCGAATATTCATTGCGTTTTAACCCGAGTCCTTTGGGTACGAGTTATGATGAGAACTTTTTCAACGGATATGGTTATTCACGGGGTATTGAGTTACTGGCTCAAAAAAAATCAGGAAAATTTAATGGTTGGGTGAGTTATACATTAGGTGAAGCACGCAATCATTTTACCGTATATTCCGATACTTATTATCCGGCGAACCAGGATGTAACCCATGAATTTAAGATCGTCGGGCTTTATAAATACAAACGCTGGGATTTTTCAGTAAGCTGGATTTTTGCGACCGGTCATCCATATACCGCACCATCCGGTGCATACAGTATTACACTTTTAGATGGGACGACCCAGGACTTTTTCACGGTTACTTCCAAAAACAGCCTGAGATTGCCTGATTATCACCGGTGCGATATTTCGGCAAACTATAAATTACTCGAAGGTATTAAGGGAGATAAGAGAAGAAGGGAACTTGGCTATATCGGCTTTTCGGTTTTCAACCTGTATGACCGAAAAAATATCTGGTACAAGCAATTTACCATTGAAGACGGGGAAATTATTGAGACCAACGTAAATTACCTGGGCTTTACACCCAATCTGACACTTTCATTTATTCTCAGATAAAATGATAACGAAATACATTATACCAGCTGTCGGCATGCTTATCATATTGTTCATTATCATGATGACGGCAGGATGTAAAACGAAAGAAAACACTGAGTTTACCGATTCACCGATCATTGAGTCTTATCTTGAACCTGGCGGTTATTTTAACCTGGCTGTAAGCCGGCAGATACCTTTTTCGTCAGATGTCGAATATTCTGCCGATGATATAGACAATCTTGCAATAACTGTACTGTACAATAATTCATCTGTTGTATTAACTCCTTTGGGGAACGGGAAATACGCCGACAGTTCACTGATTGTGACGGAAGGAATAGAATATAATATTACATTTTCTTATAATTCAAAGAATGTGTCTGCATATACATATATTCCTACAAAGCCGGTAAACATGACGCAGTCTGCCACACAAATTTACATCGAAAAAACAGATAGCACATCGGGCCCTCCGACTGGTACTATGCCCGACCCTGTTAAAATATCATGGGATAATGCTGACGGATCATATTACCTGGTTGCGGTGGAAAATATTGAGACAACATTGGTTCCGATCCATGATTTTGGCGATGAAGCACCTCCTGGAAACATATTTAAGAAAGCTCCAACCAAATCGAATTCTGAAGAGATAAGACCAATGGATTTTCAATACTATGGAACTCACCGGATCATATTGTTCCACGTTTTGCCTGATTATGCATCACTTTATGATCAAAATAGCACCAGTTCACAAAACATTACCAATCCATCGACCAGTATTGTCAACGGTTATGGAATATTTACCGGATTAAATTCTGATACATTATATATTGAAGTAAAAAAAAAATAAAAGCACAAGCCGGGAGGGGTTTCTTTTAACATATACATTAGATTTTATCATAGGCTTTCATTTCCCTTCCTGGCTTTTTTAAATTACGAATTACAAAATACAAATTATGAATGAAAGGGAAGTGCACTTAATAAAATTGATCATAATTTGCATGACAATATTGGCTGCGTGTTCACCTAAAATTGCCGATAAGATATTATGGCAGGCAAAGCCTGTCATTATTGATGGTAAAGCCAGTGAATACCCTGATATGCGCTATTACAGCACTGAAACGAAAATGTTTTACACCTTATCAAACGACGGGACAAATCTTTATTTGTGCTTCAGGATAAATGATGAGAGCATGCAGATGAAAATTATGAACGCCGGGATGGAAGTATGGATCGATACATTGGCAAAATCAAAGGAACAGATTGGCATTCTTTTCCCTCTTGCTGACGGCGAAAAAATGAATATGAAAGAATTAAGACCCCCGGTGAGTAATGAGAGAATAAAGCCTGACAGATCTTTCATGGAAAAAAGCTTTCTGCTAAAACAGAACCTGATGCAAATGGTGGGATTTAAGAATATTGCAAATGATTTGATCCCGATAGATGATCAGAGTGGAATTAATGTCAAAATTGACTGGGACAACGAAAATTCAATGATTTATGAAGCTATGATTCCTTTCAGTGCCTTTTATAAGGAATCAGTATCAGCGATAGATACTTCAAAAATCTTCACACTCTCAATCAATATCAATAGTATTCAGATGCCTGAAACGCCGCAGGATGGAGGTCAGGCAGGCGGCAGGCCTCCCCAGGATGGTGGTCCCGTGGGTCAGGGTGGTCCCGGTGGTGCTCCACCCAGTGGTGGTGGTAATTTAGGTGGAGGAAGGCAACTAGGCAATATGCCCCGAATGGATAATGAACAAATGAAGAATATGACTTCGATGTTTGAAAAAAGTACTTTTATTATGCATTTCAAATTAGCTATACAAAAATAAAATCATGACTATTTAGCTTAGTATAACTTTTCAGAACACTTAATAAATGTAAAGCAATTATTAAAATGAGAACGGGCTTTAATATTTACCGGTTATTAATACTAAATCTCTTCACATTCAGCAGTTTGGCGCTGATTGCGCAAATCCATACTATCAAAGGGAGAGTGACTGACGGTACTGATAACACTCCTGTTCCGGGTGCAACAATCCTGTTGGTCAATGGCTCAGATACTACTAAATATTTTGGAACGACAAGCGATAATGATGGATATTTCAGGTTCGGCAATGTTTCTCAGGCACATTATAAACTGAAAATTTCCTGTATCAGTTACTCGGTTCACATACAGAAAATCACAGTTGCAAATTCTGACCTGAATCTGCCTGTAATCAGGCTACATCAGAAAACCATGCAAATTAATGAAGTCACTGTTGAGACAAACCAGGTACGGGTCGAACAAAAAGGTGATACTTTGCAATATCATGCCAGCGCTTACAAAATCAATCCTGATGCAACCGCAGAAGATCTGATCAAAAAAATGCCGGGTGTTACGTCAGACGGAACAACAATAAAAGTAAACGGCGAAGAAGTGAAAAAAGTACTCGTTGATGGTAAACCTTTTTTTGGCGACGATCCGTCTACTACACTGAAAAACTTTCCTGCCGATATGGTCGACGGAGTCCAGGTGTTTGATAAATTAAGCGACCAGGCACAATTTACCGGGTTTAAAGACGGTGATGAACAAAAGACATTAAATATCCTTACAAAAGAAGAAAAGAATGTGGGACAATTCGGTAAAATATATGGTGGCTATGGAACAAATGACAGAAATAATTCTGGTCTGAATTATAATTATTTTAATGGTAACAGGCGCATTTCTGTTATAGGAATGTCAAATAATATCAATCAGCAAAACTTCAGCATATCAGACATAATGAGTGTCATGAGCAATTCGGGGTCACTGGGAGGCCCTCCGGGGCCTAACTCAGCAGTGGCTGATTTTTTCTCAGGGCAACAAAGTGGTAATACAAAAACAAGTGCTTTTGGAATCAATTATGTTGACAACTGGTGCCAAAAAATGATTGTATCAGGCAGTTATTTCTTTAATAAAACAAATAATTCCAATACTTCGAGCAGTTTGACAAATTATTTTAACGATAATAATACAATAGACGACCAGAACAACTTTTCAAAAGCCGATAATATAAATCACAGGTTTAATTTTAAATTAGAATATGCCATCGATTCTTTAAACACACTGATAATCATACCCCGTCTGACTGTTCAGGCCAATAACAGCAGCAGCAAAATAAACACCATTAAAAAATTATCAGGAAGCAGTTCCGTTCTGAGAACGATTGATATTAATAACTCTGCAAAATATACAGGATACGATTTTCAGAACGATTTTCTACTGCAGCATAAATTCGCAAAGAAAGGACGTACCATCTCCCTTAATATTAATACACAGGTTAATAATCGCAATGGCCATGGAGACTATTATTCATCGGTTATGAATTACGATACGGCAACAACCGTATCCACTACTGACCAGGATTATGAGTCGTTCAATAAAGGAATTACCTGGGGTGGAAATATTTCATACACAGAACAAATAGGCAAAAACGGGCAGATAATTGCAAGTTATAAACCTACTCAGACAAAAAATAATGCAGATAAATCAACTTATAATATAAATGAATCGGGCGAAATTATTATGCTGGATACGGTACTGTCAAACAAGTACAATAGCACCTATACTACCCAGAAAGGAGGGATCAGTTATAGATTCAGCAATGATAAAATTAATTTTTCGGCCGGGGCCGACGTCCAACAATCGGAACTTGAAGGAAGACAGACATTTCCATATTCTTCATTACTGAAAAAAACGTTCACAAATGTTCTGCCAATAGTAATGTTTAATTACAAGTTCAGCAAAACCAGGAATCTGAATATAATGTACCGTACACAGACAAAATCTCCTTCTATCACTCAGCTTCAGAATGTGGTAGATATCTCAAATCCGTCATTGATTAAATCAGGCAACGATACTTTAGTCCCGACTTATGAAAATAATTTAATGATGAGGTTAGGATTAAACAGTCAGGATAAAACCCACCATTTTTTTGTCTTTTTTATGGCAAACCAGACAAACAATTACATCAGCAATGCAAGCTATTTACTTAATAATGACACCTTGCTGAATGGATATACAATAAACAAAGGAAGCCAGATCACAATTCCGGTGAACATCAATAATTATTATAACCTGAAAAGCTTTGGCGTTTATAGTTTGCCGCTGTCAATAATCAAGAGCAATTTAAATCTGAATTTTGGTTACTCTTATTCTCATACGCCTGCATTAATAAACAACAATATAAATTATTCCAAAAATCAGACAATTAACGGAGGCATTTATTTGAGCAGTAATATCAGCCAATATTTTGATTTTTCATTGTCATACAACGGGAGCTATAATAATGTAAGAAACACTGTGCAGACACAGTCAAACAGCAGTTATTTCAATAATACGGCCACTGTAAAAATAAATTATATATTATTTAAAAAGATAGTACTCAACACAGATGTCAATCAAATAAGTTACTCAGGTTTGACACAGAATTATAATCAGAATTTTACTTTATTGAATGCTTATATCGGGTACAAGTTTTTTAAGGATCAATCGCTTGAAGCAAAAGTATCCGTTTATGATTTGCTGAACCAGAATCAAAGTATCAGCCGGACTGTTACAGAAACATACACCGAAGACAGTCATACTCAAATATTGAAAAGATACATGATGTTCACACTCACATACACATTTAAAAAATTCAAAAACGGAAGTGCACCGAACCAAGGACCGACTGATTTCCCTAAAGATATGCCTCCACCACCTGCTAATATGCCTCCTCCGGGGGATATGCCACCGCCAAAATAATGTCAGAAAGATATTGCAGATTAGCCTATAAGGACAATGGATTGAATTATAAGATGATTCAAATAAAAAAGATGAAAATAAAAACCGGTTAACTATTCACCCCCCCAATTTCATGATGGGTAATTAATATATATCATGTTCATATTTAATTGGATAAAGATTCAATTCTCCAAAAGTTAAATCTGTTGAACCAGACTAAAACAAGAATAAATGATTATTTTTGAAAGTAGTAAGATAAAAAGCTTGATGTAAAGCCCGATGTGTACATTGGGACGTTTAAAGAACCTCATATCATCAGTATATTTATTTCTGCCTGACCTTTTCCCGGGAGCATTCAATGGTCAAATGGATTAAACTTGTGTCCAGATACTTTGTACGAAGAAAGTACATCCGTGCATCAGATTGTTTGAGAATTCTGATTTATGTAGATACTGATTATTGACTACCCTGTATTATTGAGGTACTCTGTCAATGCAGCTTCAGTAATCCTGCCATCCGGCGTGGATTTCAATACACCATGAGCTATCAGTTTTTTGATAGTTGTATGGCCTCTGTTCAGACGTTTGGCAACCTGGTTTATGGTCATTAGTTTGTGACTTGCTGTTTTCATGCCTTCATGTTCTGTCAGGTGGATACAGCGACCAAATTGACCATGCTCTGCCGATTTAAATTGACCACCTCCTGCCGGTGCAAATTGACCACCCCCCCCAGTTTGTTTTTTTGAACGATCATTTTCTTGATTTTGAAAAGCGTTTTTACAAAATTACTTTTTTTTACTTATTTGTTGATAATTGATTGAAAAAAAATGTGTAGAACGGAAGGAGGGCGTAGC
>JAPLDU010000108.1 GCA_026391255.1 Bacteroidia bacterium
CTCTTGTTTTCATCCGGTATTAAATCTTCTAATCTCTGTCGTTTTTCTCTTTTACGTTTTTCCATTTGTCAAAGTTATTATTGTAAAATTACTTTGACACACATTTCTGAACAGCCTCTAATAAAGTTCTAAAGTTCATAAAGTTTGTAAAGTTCATAAAGTTTTTAAGTTCAGCTCACTCGCATTAGTACATTATCAAATTAGTACATTATCACATTATCACATGTCCTGATACCTGATACTTAATCTGGGCGAACCACAACCAAACAAGAAATCACAAATCTCAAAATACAAATCACAAATAAATCTCAATCAACAAAATGACAAATTCAAAGTAGTTTGTTTCGTAATTGAAATTTTGATATTGTTTATTATTTGTTTTTTGTGATTTGTATTTTGGAATATTTTGTCAAAACGCTTCAAGATTTCAGTAATAAACATCTTATCCTTTTTCTATAATAAGACAGCCTGCCATCCTGGTTAATTTTGAATTTCAAACTCGTCGGCATCGAGGTATGACGGGAAATTCAGCTTGTAGTCTTTTAATGATTCAAGAGAAAGTCCGGCATTGATTACCGCTTCCTCATTCAGGGGAGCTGAAGCGAGGATATTACCCCTGAAATCTATGACTGCCGAATGACCGCTGTATGATGTTCCATCATTATCTCTCCCGGTAATATTCACGCCTGCAACGTAACATTGGTTTTCCATCGCCCTGGCCTTCAGGAGTGTGTTCCAAACATCAATCCTGTTATCAGGCCAGTTGGCCACGTAGATCAGCAGGTCATAGTCGTTGACATTCCTGCTCCACACAGGAAACCGGAGGTCGTAACATACCAGGGGACGAACCCTCCAGTCATTCAGCCTGGTGATCAGTTTCCTGCTGCCCGGGGTGAAATGCAGATCTTCACCGGCCATCCTGAATAAATGTTTTTTGTCGTAATATTCGTAAGAACCGTCTGGCTTCATCCAAACCAGGCGATTGTAATATTTCCCGTGGTCCAGGATGATCAGGCTTCCGGTTATTATGCAATTTCTTTTGGCCGCTTGTGTTGCCATCCAGGTCATAGCCTTTCCGTTCAAATCTTCCCCAAAACCGGTGACATTCATGGTAAAGCCGGTCGGGAATGATTCTGGTAATATAATCAGTTCGGCAGGATCATAGCTCTTTTCGAGCAATTGGCCGAGATGATCCAGGTTTTCCTGAATGTTCTCCCATTGGAGGGAGGCTTGTACTAATTTGATTGAAAGGTTCATGAAGTTATAAAGTTCGTAAAGTTTATAAAGTTTTTAAAGTAGCACCCAATCTGGACGAACCAGAACTAAACAAGAAATCACAAATCTCAAAATACAAATAGCAAATAAATATCAATAAACAAAATGACAAATTCAAAGTAGTTTGATTCATATTTGAAATTTTGATTTTGTTTATTATTTGTTTTTTGTGAATTGTTTTTTGGAATTTTTTGCAAAAAAATGTAAAGATTTCAGAAATATGATACTAATACCAGATGCAGGATGTACTATATAATGCCTAATGCCTGGTGCCTCCGCCGTGGCGGATGCCTACTCAGCTTCCATAGTAAAGCGTTCAGGGTGCCTGGGAGTAATTCCCTTGTAAAAATTTTTGATGGTTCCGATATCAGCATTGGCATCGCCCGAGGTAAAAAATTCAGTGATGAAACCAACGAACTTGGTTTTGTAATCGAGATACCCGATATAAATAGGAACCTTAGCCCGGCGTGCAATATAATAGAACCCTTTTTTCCATTCTGAAACTTTTTCCCTGGTTCCTTCAGGGGTAATCACGAGATGAAAGTGGTCACGCTGCCTGAACATCTTAGCAACCTGTTCTACCATCCGGTTTCCGCTGCTGCGGTCAACCGGAACACCACCCATGGCTTTCAGTAAAAATCCGAATGGAAAGAAAAAAAGATCCTTCTTTATGAGAAAATTAATTTTTACACCAATAGAGCAATAATACAGGTAACCAATGAGGAAATCAATATTGGAAGTATGTGGAGCAGCGATCATGACACATTTATTGACCACCGGGTGGTTTGGATCAGTTTTCCAACCCCACATTTTCAGAATAATACGGGCAAATAACTTACTAATCATCCTGTAAAATTATGACAATAAGTTGAAAGTTCATAAAGTTTGTAAAGTTCGAAAGTTCATAAAGTATTTAAGTTCAGCTTCCTCACATTATTACATTAACACATTAACACATGTCCTGATACCTGATACTTGATCCGCCGCGGCGGACTGATACCCGTCAATGTCTCAGGAATTTTCATCTGCTCAGCCTTGATTCAGGTCAAAGATCACTTCAGGGTAATTTTCGGGGTTTTTTATAATTCCGAGTAATTTCATTGCAATTAAATCCGGGCTGGCAAGTATGTTTTTTTCCTTGTACATCCTGAATTTTTCAAGATCATAAAAATCCTCTTTCCTGGTTTTACGAAGATCTTCCTGCATCTTGGTATCTATAACACCTGGAGCAACTGAGAATATTCTGACCATATTCTCCGGATGAAATGTCTGTTGCTCGGAATCAACAATCCTGCTGTACATATCAAGGGCTGCCTTTGATGCACTGTAGGCTCCGAATGACAAAATGGGATGTCTTCCTGCACCCGAGGAGATGTTGATAATCAGTTTTTTATAATTATATGACTGGTAAGTCTTAATAAAATTGTTGATAATAATACTGGGGCTGACGATGTTAATATTATAATTAAGAATGATGTCGTCATTGTTCTTGCTGCCTATTGGTTTAACCTCGCCAAGAGTGCCGGCATTATTGACCAGAACAACAGAATCAGCGTCTTCATGTTTTGGAAATTTAAACCTCAGCACCTCACCCAGGTTTCCAAGGTCAATGATTACATGCTTGTAATTTTGTTCCTCAATTTCACAATTCCGGGCAAATCCTGTCACGAAATTGTTTTTGTCTTTCAACAGCAGTTCTGCCAGCGATTTTCCCAAACCACTGCTGGTTCCTGTTACGAAATAGTAGTTCATTAATTATTTACTCCGTTCTTAATAAATGATTTAATATTCAGTAAACTCATAATTAGTTACAAAATTTTAAAAGGCTTCAATAATTTGTAATTATTCAGGTTATCAAGTAAAAGTCACAAGTCATAAGTCACAAGTAAAAGTATAATACCTATTGCCTAGTGCCTATTGCCTATTGCCTATTGCCTATTTAATTGACAAGCAAAAACTAAAATTTCAGTTTTATATTGCATCAGGCATGTCATGTTTTTAATGGAAATAACTTTAAATAAGCAAAATTGTTTTTAAGGATATAGAGGATAAAAATTTCAGAATACCATGTTATATATTCAAGATCAGAACCGATAAAAATATATGTTTAAAAACACAAAACGCATTTATTTTAAAAAAATATTCATTCTAAATAAGACAAAACACCAGTGAATTGGTATGGAATTAGAGATATGTTTGAAATGTATTTCAATAATAGATAATGATATATAGCAGATATTGAGATAAATAAAAAAATAATTATTACCTAATATTGCGTTAATTGCTGTAAATCAAGTTAATAACATTAATTATTTATTAAAAACATTGAAATACAGTAAATAACAGGTGAAAATTGCCTCAAATGAAATAAATTTGAGGGACTTCTTTTTTTTCAAAAAAAGCCCTTATCTTTGCATCCCATTTTTAAAAAATATTTAAGACATTTTAGAACTAGTTTTATATGCCGACAATTCGGCACCGGCACTGGATTCATGTCCTCAACGTCGTGGTGTATGTCTTCGTGTATATACCACAACGCCCAAGAAGCCTAATTCCGCAATGCGGAAAGTGGCGAGGGTAAGGCTTACCAACCAGAAGGAAGTGAACGTGTACATTCCGGGTGAAGGCCATAACCTCCAGGAGCACTCCATTGTGATGATCCGTGGAGGCAGGGTGAAAGATCTTCCGGGTGTGCGTTACCACGTGATCCGTGGAGCGCTTGATACTTCCGGTGTGGAAGGAAGAACCCAGCGACGTTCAAAATACGGTTCAAAAAGACCAAAGGTTAAAAAATCATAATATTCTGATATAAAATGAGAAAGGCGAGAGCAAAAAAGAGAATCGTTCAACCGGACCCTGTTTACAATGATGTTCTGGTGACCAGCTTCGTCAACAATTTAATGTTAGCAGGCAGCAAGAATGTATCTTTCAAAGTATTTTACCAGGCGCTTGACCTGGTAAAGGAAAGAGCTAAGAACACCGAATTGCCGCCTCTTGATATCTGGAAGAAGGCGCTCGAAAATATCACACCCAGCGTTGAGGTAAAAAGCCGCAGGGTAGGTGGTGCCACTTTCCAGGTCCCGACTGAAATCAGGCCGGAAAGAAAACAATCTATCAGCATCAAAAACCTGATCCTTTATGCCAGGAAACGTGCCGGTAAATCCATGAGCGATAAACTGGCTGCCGAAATTCTTGCCGCATTCAACGAGGAAGGCGGAGCTTTTAAAAGGAAAGAAGATACACACAAAATGGCCGAAGCTAATAAGGCTTTCGCCCATTTCAGATTCTGAGAAATAAAGAATATGTCTAACTTGCAACATACACGTAACATTGGTATCATGGCCCACATTGATGCCGGTAAAACAACCACCACTGAAAGGGTGTTGTTTTATACCGGTATTACCCATCGCATGGGTGAAGTGGACGATGGCAATGCTATCATGGACTGGATGGTGCAGGAACAGGAAAGAGGAATTACCATAACATCTGCTGCTACTACTACTTATTGGAAATACAAAGACCAGGAATATAAGATCAATATTATTGATACTCCGGGGCATGTTGATTTTACCGTTGAGGTAGAACGTTCCCTGAGAGTTCTCGATGGAGGCGTATTGGTATTCTGTGCTGTCGGCGGTGTGGAGCCTCAGTCAGAGACCGTATGGAAACAGGCCAACAAGTACCACGTTCCACGAATTGCATTTGTTAATAAAATGGACAGGGCAGGGGCTGACTTCTTTAATGTGGTCAGCCAGATCAAAACCAAACTTGGCGCTGTTGCTGTACCTATTCAGATACCTGTTGGTTCTGAAGACAGCTTCACAGGTGTGATCGACCTGATTGCCAATAAAGCCATCATTTGGGATGACGAAACTCCCGGCGCCGGCTTTAATACTGAGGAAATCCCTGCTGAACTGGCAGCTGAAGCAAACGAATGGAGACAAAAATTACTGGAATCTGTTGTTGAATACGATGATGTTCTTCTCGAAAAATACCTGACTGACCAGGCCGCTATTACCAGTGATGAGATTATCAATGTTATCCGTAAAGCTACTCTTGCTTTTGAAATAGTACCGGTAATATGCGGAGCTTCTTTTAAAAACAAAGGGATACAGCCTTTACTGGATGCTATCACCGCCTATCTGCCCAGTCCTGATGATGTCGGCGCTGTTAAAGGATCTGATCCTGTCAGCCATTCCGATGTTTTTCGTAACCCTGATGTGAATGAACCATTGGCAGCCCTTGCATTTAAGGTTGCTACCGATTCCTATGTCGGCAAACTGGTTTTTCTGAGGGTATATTCAGGATATATCGATTCAGGTACTTCTGTTTATAATGTTCGTACGAAACGACACGAGAGAGTTACACGCATTTACCGCATGCATTCCAACAAGCAGAATCCTGTACAAAGGGTTGAAGCCGGCGATATCTGCGCCGTGGTTGGATGCAAAGATCTGCGCACCGGCGATACGGTGTGTGACGAAAATAATCCGGTTTTACTGGAAAATATTACATTCCCGGCTCCTGTGCTGAATATTGCCATTGAACCGAGAACTCAGGCTGATATGGATAAGCTCAGCAACGCCCTGAATAAATTAATGGAAGAAGACCCCACATTCAAAGTTAAAATTGACAATGAATCAGGCCAGACCATAATCAGTGGCATGGGAGAACTTCATCTTGAAATATTAATCGACAGGCTGAAACGTGAGTTCAGTGTGGAATGTAACCAGGGACTACCTCAGGTTGCATATAAAGAAGCTATTACCGAAACGGTGGTACACCGTGAAATATTCAAAAAACACTGGGCCGGTAAATCGCGTTTTGCCGAGATCATTGTTAAAATATCACCTGCTGATAAAGGTATTAAAGGACTTCAGTTTGTAAATGAGCTGAAGCCCGATAGTATTCCTGCACAATTTATTCCTTCCATTGAGAATGGATTCCGGAATGCTATGTCAAACGGGCCACTCGCCGGATACCCCATGGATAACCTGAGGGTTGAATTGCTCGATGGTTCGTACCATGAGGTCGAATCAGACGATATCTCTTTTGAAATTGCTGCCAGCCAGGCATTCTTCAGTGCATGTTCCAAGGCTTCCCCCGTTCTGCTTGAACCGGTGATGAATGCCGAAGTGGTAACTCCTGAAGAATATATGGGTGATGTGATTGCTGATTTTAACAAAAGACGCGGTCAGGTTTACGGGATGGAAGAAAAAGCAGGGTCAAGGGTCATTAAAGCCAGAGTACCATTGGCAGAACAGTTTGGTTATGTTACCGTACTCAGGACACTGACTTCCGGACGGGGTACTTCTTCGATGGAATTTTACAGTTATGAAGAAGTTCCACAAACGATATCTGAAAAAGTGCTTAATAAATTAAAAGGAACATTTGTTTTAGTATAATAATATCTCTATGAGTCAGAAAATAAGGATAAAGCTGAAATCTTACGATCACAATCTGGTGGATAAATCAGCCGAAAAGATCGTAAAAACAGTAAAATCAACAGGAGCAGTGGTGAGCGGTCCAATTCCGTTACCCACTCATAAACGGATTTATACTGTTTTAAGATCTCCTTTCGTAAACAAGAAATCGAGAGAACAATTTGAATTAGCTTCATATAAAAGACTGCTGGATATATACAGTTCAACGGCAAAGACAATCGATGCCCTGATGAAACTGGAACTGCCCAGTGGTGTTGAAGTTGAGATAAAAGTTTGATAACCTGAAAACAATAAAGAAATGCCAGGTTTAATAGGTAAAAAAGTTGGAATGACTTCGGTTTATAACGAAGCGGGTAAACGCATTCCGTGCACTGTGATTGAGGCAGGTCCTTGTGTTGTTACACAGATCAAAACATCAGATAAAGATGGTTATGATGCTGTGCAGATAGCTTTTGACGATAAAAAGGAAAAAAATACTCCCAAACCTCTGATCGGTCATTTTAAGAAAGCCAATACTTCACCAAAAAGGAAACTTGCCGAATTTACAGGCATATTCCCGCATTGTGAACTCGGTACTGTATTGACAGTTGGCGAAACACTCAAAAACGACAATTGGATTGATCTTACAGGAGTATCAAAAGGCAAGGGGTTCCAGGGTGTAATAAAACGCCACGGATTCAGCGGCGTTCAGGGCACTACCCACGGGCAGCACAACAGGCTCAGGCATCCCGGCTCAATAGGAGGTTCATCATGGCCTTCACGCGTGCTAAAGGGTATGCGTATGGCTGGCCATCATGGCTTCAGACAGGTGAAAATCCTGAATTACAGTATCATCAGACTGATCCCCGAACAAAATATTCTGATTGTCAAAGGATCTGTTCCCGGTCCAAAAGGTTCATATTTAATAATTAACAAGTAATGGAACTGATTGTCTATAATAAAGCCGGCGAAGATACCGGTAAGAAAATCGAACTGAACGAGGAAATCTTTGGAATTGAACCTAACGATCATGCCATATATCTGGATGTAAAACAATTCATGGCAAATAACCGTCAGGGTACTCACAAAACAAAGGAGCGCAATGAGATTGCCGGAAGTACCAAAAAAATAAAAAGACAAAAGGGTACCGGGGGAGCACGTGCAGGTAGTATTAAATCACCTCTGTTTCCCGGTGGTGGCCGTGTTTTCGGACCACAACCCAAGGTGTATAACTTTAAGCTGAATAAAAAAGTCAAACAGCTAGCCCGTAAATCAGCATTAGCTTACAAAGCCAGGGAAAACAGCATTATTGTTGTCGAGGATTTTAATTTGGAAATGCCGAAAACACAGGAATTTAATCAACTGAGATCAAACCTGAAAATCAATGACAAAAAGTCATTATTTGTAATTCCGGTGTCGGATAAGAACCTGTATCTGTCGTCCAGGAATATACAGAATACAAAGATTTCAACGGCCACTGACATAAACACATACGATATTCTGAACTCAAACACCGTGGTGATGTTGGAAAGTTCGGTAGGTATTATTGAAAATGCGTTTAAAATTTAAGAACTAAGCAAGATGGAAATCTTAATAAAACCGATCATTACCGAAAAAATGACGCTTCAGGGTGAAAAGCTGAACCGTTATGGTTTTATCGTTGATAAAAGAGCCAACAAAATTCAGATCAGGAAAGCCATTCATGATATGTACGGTGTTACTGTTGAATCAGTGAATACAATTATGAGCGGAGGCAAAGCCAAGTCACGTAATACCAGGACCGGTAGTGTTACAGGCCGGACAAACCTGGTAAAGAAAGCCATTGTGACATTGGCAAAGGATGAAAAAATTGATTTCTACAGCAATATATAATCAAGATGGGTTTAAGAATTTTAAAACCGGTTACACCCGGTCAGAGACGTAAGATAGTCAGCTCATACGATGAACTGACCAGCAGTACTCCTGAAAAATCATTGCTCCGTCCGAATAAGAAAAGCGGCGGAAGGAACAATACCGGCAAAATGACCATGAGGTATACCGGGGGTGGTCATAAGAGGATGTACCGTATCATTGATTTTAAGAGAGACAAAGACGGTATGGCAGCCCGGGTAAGTACCATTGAATATGATCCGAACCGCAGCGCCCGCATTGCTCTTGTTGTTTATAAGGATGGAGAAAAACGGTATATCATTGCACCTAACGGTTTAAAGGTAGGCATGGAGATATTATCAGGACATGATATTGCCCCTGAAATTGGTAACTGTCTATATATATCTGAGATACCGCTGGGAACTACTGTCCACAATATAGAACTGCGTCCCGGACAGGGAGCGGCTATAGCCCGCAGTGCCGGTTCCTATGCACAGCTTACTTCCCGCGAAGGAAAATATTCAATCATCAAGCTTCCATCAGGTGAATCACGTAAGATACTTGTTACCTGCAAAGCAACCATCGGAACTGTCTCCAATTCAGACCATCAGCTTGAAATGTACGGTAAAGCCGGTAAATCACGCTGGTTAGGTATCAGGCCAAGAGTGAGAGGTGTTGCAATGAACCCGGTGGATCATCCGATGGGCGGTGGCGAAGGAAAAGCTTCCGGCGGCCATCCGCGTACACGTAAAGGTATGCCTGCCAAAGGGTATAAAACACGTAAACCCAAGAAAGAATCTGATAAGTATATCGTTGAAAAAAGGAAAAAATAATTCATTAGTATAAGACTATGAGTCGCTCATTAAAAAAAGGACCTTTTATTGATTTCAAGTTGGAGAGAAAAGTACTCAAACTGAATGAAACAAGAAAGAAAACCGTTATCAAAACCTGGGCACGGCATTCGATGATTCCGCCTGATTTTGTGGGTCATACCATCGCTGTTCATAACGGTAACAAATTCATTCCTGTTTATGTCACCGAAAATATGGTAGGACATAAACTTGGTGAATTTGCACCTACCCGCACTTTCAGGGGTCATGCAGGTAACCGTAAAAAAGAATAATCGAGATTTCAACCTATTGATTTAGATAGATATGGGAGCAAGAAAACGTAATGCAGCCGAAGAAGCAAAAGAATTCAGGAAGACTGCCTATTTTGCCGTAATGAAGAACTGTCCTACTTCTCCTCGCAAAATGAGGCTGGTAGCCGATCTGGTCAGAGGAGTCAATGTTGACCTGGCTTTGAATATATTAAAATATTCCAAAAAAGAGGCATCCGGGAGGGTCGAGAAACTCCTTTTGTCTGCCATTTCTAACTGGCAGATAAAAAACGAAGGCGTCAGGATAGAAGACAGCGACCTTTTCATACAGGAGATCTTCGTGGATTGCGGGCGTATGCTGAAAAGAATACAGCCTGCCCCCCAGGGAAGAGCTCACAGGGTAAGAAAAAGATCTAACCATGTTACGATAGTCCTGGAAAACAGGAACGAGGAGTCAATTGAAGAAATTCAGGATACAGAAGAATTGCAGGAAACAGAAGAAGTTACCGAAACCGCTAACCAATAAATATTTTTTTAATGGGTCAAAAAGTTAATCCGATATCAAACCGTCTGGGTATCATTCGTGGCTGGGATTCAAACTGGTACGGAGGAAGAAACTATGTTGAAAAATTAGTTGAAGACGATAAAATCCGTAATTATCTCAATGCACGTCTGTCTAAAGCAAGCATTTCACGGATTATCATTGAGCGTACTCTGAAACTTGTCACTGTTACTGTTAATACTGCCCGCCCTGGTATCATCATCGGGAAAGGTGGCCAGGAGGTAGACAAACTCAAGGAAGAACTCAAGAAGATCACAAAAAAAGAAGTGCAGATCAATATCTATGAGATCAAACGCCCGGAACTGGATTCACTGATTGTTGGCCATAATATTGCCAGGCAGATTGAAGGTAAAATTGCCTACCGCCGTGCCATCAAAATGGCCATTGCATCTACCATGAGAATGGGTGCCGAAGGCATTAAGGTGCAGATTTCCGGCCGGTTGAACGGCGCCGAAATGTCACGTTCGGAAATGTACAAGGAAGGACGTACTCCTTTGCATACCTTCCGTGCTGATATCGATTATGCATTGTCAGAAGCTGATACCAAAGTGGGAAAGATCGGAGTGAAAGTGTGGATCTGTAAAGGGGAGATTTACGGGAAACGCGACCTGTCACCCAATATCGGAATGAAAGAACACAAGGCACAGGGAGGAGGTATTAAAAAAAGACCGAGAAAATAGTTTATCAACTCATTATAAACTGAGAACATGTTACAGCCTAAGAAACAAAAATACAGGAAGCAGCAGAAAGGTAAGTTGAAAGGAAATGCCCAGAGGGGTAACCAGTTGGCTTTCGGATCATTCGGGCTCAAAGCGCTGGAAGAACATCTGGTAACAGCCCGCCAGATTGAGGCTGCCCGTCAGGCAATTACCCGTCATATGAAACGTGAAGGACAATTGTGGATCCGTATTTTCCCTGACAAACCCATTACCAAGAAACCTGCTGAAGTACGTATGGGTAAAGGAAAAGGAGCACCTGAAGAATTTGTGGCCAGGGTAAACCCGGGCAGAATTCTGTTCGAAGCGGAAGGAGTTCCCATCGCAATTGCAAAAGAAGCAATGAGGCTGGGCGCTAATAAACTGCCTATTACCACCAAATTTATGGTACGTAATGATTATTTTGAATTTACAATTGCTTGATCATGAAAAATTCTGAAATAAGAGAATTAACCACCAAGGAGTTAATTGAAAAAATTGATGAGGATAAAATATTTATGTCCCGTCAGAAAATGAACCATGCCGTTTCTCCATTGGAAAATCCGATGAAGATGAGAGTATTACGCAAAGACCTGGCAAAACTGAAGACAGAATTGCGTAGCAGACAATTGAATGAGAATGTGAAAAAATAAGCAGAATGGAAGAACAGGAAAACAGAAATTTCAGGAAGGTATTCGTCGGTGTTGTCGTGAGTAATAAGATGGACAAATCGATTGTGATTACCGTGAAAAGAAAGATCAAGCATACCAAATACGGGAAATTTATCAACAGGACGTCCAAGTTCATTGCACACGACGAAAAGAACGAGTGTAACATTGGTGATACCGTTAAAATAATGGAAACCCGTCCGTTAAGCAAGTCAAAGCGCTGGCGTTTAGTTGAAATCGTAGAAAGAGTCAAATAGTCATGATACAACAGGAAAGCAGATTAGTAGTTGCCGATAACAGTGGAGCCAAAGAAGTGCTGTGTATCCGTGTTCTTGGAGGAACCCGGAAAAAATATGCATCAGTGGGCGATACCATCGTTGTCACGGTGAAAAGCGCAATACCAAGCGGCGAAATTAAAAAGGGTACAGTTACCCGTGCCGTGGTAGTACGCACAAAAAAGGAAATTCCCCGTCCCGACGGATCTTATATCCGTTTTGATGATAATGCTGTAGTACTGCTGAACCCGGCGGGAGAAATCAGGGGAACCCGTATCTTCGGGCCTGTTGCCAGGGAATTAAGGGAAAAACAATATATGAAGATCATCTCCCTTGCACCTGAGGTTTTATAATCTGAAAACAATAGAGAAATGCGAAAGAAATTGCACATAAAAAAAGGGGATATGGTCGAGGTTATTACCGGCGACTATAAAGGTCAGCAGGGGAAAGTACTCGAGATAATCGTAAAAAAAGACCAGACCATAGTTGAAGGTGTGAATATCATATCAAAACATACAAAACCCAACCAGAAGAACCAACAAGGCGGAATTCTCAAGAAAGAATCTCCTATTCACATTTCCAATGTTTTACCTGTTGATCCCAAAACAGGCAAAGCAAGCAGGATAGGTAGAAGAATTAGTGAAAAAAACAATAAACTAGTGCGTTACGCTAAAAACTCCGGGGAGGAACTGAAATAATGGAAACTATTATTCCCACATTAAAGAAAAAATACCTGGAAGAGGTGGTTCCTGCAATGATGAAAACCTTCAGTTACAAGACGACCATGCAGGTTCCGCGACTGGACAAAATTGTGATTAACCAGGGGGTAGGAAAGGCTGTTGCAGATAAAAAACTGATTGATACAGCCCAGAAGGAACTTTCATCTATAACAGGTCAGAAATCAGTTCAGACAGTATCAAAAAAAGATATTTCGAATTTCAAACTGAGAAAAAAGACGCCGATTGGTGTAAAAGTCACTTTACGTCGCGACAGGATGTATGAGTTTCTTGAAAGGCTGATAGCTATTTCATTACCACGTATCCGCGATTTCAGGGGAGTAAAATATAATTTTGACGGAAGAGGAAATTATACGCTGGGTATCACCGAGCAGATCATCTTTCCGGAAATTGAGATCGATAAGATATCTGCCATCATGGGACTTGATATCACTTTTGTTACCAGTGCCTCAACCGACGAAGAAGGTTATGCACTTTTGAAGGAATTTGGAATACCATTTAAAAACACAAAAAATATATAATACATGGCAAAGGAATCCATGAAAGCCCGCGAAGTAAAGCGGTTGAAACTGGTTCAGAAATATGCAGCAAAACGGGCACAGTTAAAAGCCGATGGTGATTATGTCGGACTAAGTAAGCTGCCACGAAATTCAAGCGCTGTAAGGCTGCACAACCGTTGTAAACTTACGGGCCGCCCCAAAGGCTATATGAGGCAATTCGGCATCAGCCGTATTAATTTCAGGGAAATGGCTTCTCATGGCCTTATACCTGGTGTGAAAAAAGCTAGTTGGTAAAAATATAACTCAGAATAAGATGACCGATCCTATTTCAGATTATCTGACAAGAATAAGAAATGCTGTTCATGCAAAGCATAAAATAGTGGAAATACCTGCTTCTAATGTAAAAAAAGAAATTACCAGGATATTGCAGGAAAAAGGCTATATAGTAAGTTATAAATTTGATGACCAAGGTGTTCAGGGAACAATTAAAATTGCCCTGAAGTACGACCCGAGAAGCAAACAGCCTGCTATCCGGCATATACAGCGTGCCAGCCGGCCAGGCCTCAGGAGGTACTCCGGATTTGATAATCTGCCCCGCGTGCTCAATGGTATGGGAATAGCAATTATTTCCACATCACAGGGTCTGATTACCGACAAGGAAGCCCGTATCAGGCGTATTGGTGGTGAAGTATTATGTTATGTTTATTAATCAGGAGAATAATCATGTCACGTATCGGAAAATTACCTATCCAAATACCTGCCGGTGTAACTGTTACTGTTTCTAAAGACAATACAGTGACCGTGAAAGGAAAACTCGGACAGCTTACCCAGAAGGTTGATCCTGATATTGAAGTTGTCATTAATAAAAATGTCATCAATGTCAGTCGCCCGACCGAACAGAAAAGACATAAAGCAATGCATGGCTTATATCGTTCTTTGATCAATAATATGGTCATTGGTGTTTCAACCGGATTTACCAAGAAACAGGAACTGGTGGGTGTTGGTTATAAAGCTGAAACAACCGGTCAGATATTGGATCTCAGCCTCGGTTATTCGCACCATATTGCTTTTGAAATTCCCGCTGAGATCAAAGTGGAGGCAAAAACCGAACGACGCAGTAATTCGATCATTACTATGATCAGTCACGATAAGCAATTGCTCGGTCATGTGGCCCAGAAGATACGCTCCTTCAGGAAACCTGAACCTTACAAAGGGAAAGGTATTAAATTTGTTGGTGAAGAACTCCGCCGTAAAGCCGGTAAGAGCGCAAGTGCTAAATAATTCTATTAAATTTTCATTGATATGGCTTTAACAAAGCAGGAAAGAAGATTCAGGATAAAGAAAAGGATCAGGAAACTGATCTCCGGATCGGCCGAAAAACCACGAATGTCGGTTTACAGAAGCAACCGCCAGATTTCTGTTCAGTTAATTGACGATCTGAGCGGCAGGACATTGGCCTCTGCCTCATCGCTGATTAAGGAAATCAGTGAAACAAAAGAAATCAATAAATCAGGGAAAGCCGGTCTGGTAGGTAAATTGATTGCCGAACGTGCTTTAAAAGCCGGTATTACCGATGTTGTTTTTGACCGTAACGGATACCTGTATCACGGAAGAGTAAAAAAATTAGCTGAGGCGGCCCGTGAAGGAGGCCTTAAATTTTAAATAGTATGAACGAAGGCATCGTAAAAAAAGTTAGGAATAACGATTTAGAACTAAAAGACAGATTAGTTGCTATCAATCGTGTTACCAAGGTAACCAAAGGGGGCCGTACATTTAGTTTTTCAGCAATCGTGGTTGTGGGTAATGAAAATGGCGTTGTAGGTTATGGAACCGGCAAAGCCAATGAAGTCACCACCGCAATTGCCAAAGGAGTTGAATCGGCAAAGAAGAACCTGATAAAAGTTCCTATTATTAAAGGAACCATCCCGCATGAACAATTGGCTCATTATTGTGGGTCAAGAGTATTTCTAAAGCCTGCTTCCCATGGAACAGGAGTGGTGGCCGGAGGCGCTATGCGCGCCGTACTTGAAAGCGTTGGTGTGACTGATGTTCTTGCAAAATCAAAAGGCTCATCAAACCCTCATAACGTGGTGAAAGCTACGATTAAAGCATTGGTGAATATGCGCGATGCTTATACAGTTGCCCAGGACAGAGGAATTGCTCTTTCACAGGTTTTTCATGGTTAATATCCAAATTCAGTAATTATGGCAAAGGTCAGGATAACTCAGACTAAAAGCATGATTGGAAGCAACAAACGTCAGAAAGAAACCTTGTATGCTCTTGGTCTGCGTAAAGTAAATGCTTCTGTCGAAGTGGAAGCAACACCCCAGATAATGGGAATGGTTACCAAGGTATTTCACCTGGTTGAAGTAAAGGAATTATAGTACAAACAATATATTCATTCGATATAATGGACTTAAGCAATTTAAAACCTGCAGAAGGATCGGTCAAAAATGAAAAGAAAAGACTGGGAAGAGGCCAGGGTTCCGGGAAAGGTGGTACTTCAACCCGTGGACATAAAGGGGCCCAATCCCGTTCAGGAAATTCAAAAAAGATCGGATTCGAAGGTGGCCAGATGCCACTGCAACGCCGTTTACCAAAGTGGGGATTCAAAAATATCAACAGGGTCGAATACAAGGGAATAAATCTCGAAACACTTGAACGCCTTGCTGAAGAAAAAGGCATATCTTACATCGATGTCAATACCCTTATCGAAGCTGGTTTTATCAATAAAAAAAGCCTCGTTAAAATCCTGGGCAAAGGAACCCTTACTCATAAACTGGAGGTAAAAGCACATGCTTTTTCAAAATCAGCCGTGCTGGCAATTGAAGCTCTACAGGGAACTGCTATAAAAATGTAATTGAATGAGAAAGTTTATTGAAACCCTAAAGAATATCTATAAGATTGAGGAACTGAGGTCCCGGTTGCTTACCACTCTCGGATTGGTGGTGGTCTACAGGCTCGGGTCATTCATTGTTCTTCCCGGTATCGATCCGGCACAGTTGGAGGCTTTAAAAACACAGACTTCCAGCGGATTGCTCGGCCTGCTTGATATGTTCTCGGGTGGTGCATTCGGAAACGCTTCGCTCTTTGCCCTCGGCATCATGCCATATATTTCTGCGTCAATCGTTGTCCAGTTGCTTGGAATGGCCATCCCTTATTTCCAGCGCCTGCAGCGTGAAGGCGAAAGCGGAAGAAGAAAAATCAACCAGATAACCAGGTACCTAACTGTGCTCATTCTTTTTATGCAGGCTCCTGCTTACCTGAAAAACCTACAGTTCCAGCTCCCTGAAACTGCTTTTGTTTTACATGGAACGTTCTTTTTCCTGTCATCCATCATTATTCTTACTTCTGGTACCATGTTCGTGATGTGGCTCGGGGAAAGAATTACCGACAAAGGTATCGGCAACGGTATATCTCTCATCATTATGGTGGGTATTATTGCCCGCTTTCCCTTTGCAGTTCTGGGTGAATTCAGTTCAAGGGTTGAAGAATCAGGCGGGGGATTAGTGATGTTCCTTGTTGAAATTGTATTATTGTTCCTGGTGTTTGTTTCGGTTATCCTGCTGGTTCAGGGTGTTCGTAAAATCCCTGTTCAATATGCCAAAAGAATTGTGGGCAATAAGCAATTCGGTGGTGTAAGGCAGTATATCCCTTTAAAAGTAAATGCTGCAGGTGTGATGCCTATCATATTCGCCCAGGCTATCATGTTTATTCCAATGGCATTTACTAATTTTTCATCTTCCGAAACACTGACCGGGTTTGCTGCGGCATTTTCAAATTATACCGGATTCTGGTATAACTTTACTTTTGCATTAATGATTATCATATTCACTTATTTCTATACTGCTATTATCATCAATCCTACCCAGATGGCAGAAGATATGAAACGCAACGGAGGCTTTATTCCCGGAGTCAAACCCGGACGAAAGACGGTTGATTTTCTTGATTCTATCATGTCGCGTATTACCTTGCCGGGATCTATTTTCCTGGCAATCATCGCAATTCTTCCCGCGTTTGCCATGATGGTCGGGATAACAAATAAATTCGCTCATTTTTACGGTGGAACATCACTGTTGATTCTTGTGGGTGTTGTTCTCGATACCCTTCAGCAAATCGAGAGCCATTTATTGATGCGTCATTATGACGGGTTGATGAAATCAGGAAGGATCAAGGGCCGTACAAGCCTTTCGTCTCCTATCTAAATGAATATATGTTCTTTGAATGATTTTTTTTAAGACCGCCGATGAGATAGGCTTGATCAGGCAAAGCAGCCTGATGGTCTCCAAAACCCTGGCAGAAGTTGCAAAACTGATTCTGCCGGGAACGAATACTGAAGCAATCAACCGTATTGCAGATGAATTCATCAGGGATCACGGAGGAATACCAGCTTTCCTGAATTACAATGGTTTTCCGAAATCAGTCTGTATTTCTGTGAATGAGGAGGTGGTTCATGGTATACCATCCGGATATGAATTGAAGGACGGGGATATTGTATCGGTTGATGTGGGTGTGCTGATGAATGGTTATTTTGGTGATTCGGCCTATACCTTTGAAGTTGGTGAAGTTTCATCCGAAATAAGGCAACTGGTAGCTGCCACCCGTGAATCGCTTTACCAGGGAATAGCCCAGGCAGTAGATGGGAAAAGAGTTGGGGATATCGGTTATGCCGTTCAGGATTATGTGGAAAGAAGGGGATATTCGGTGGTACGGGAACTGGTAGGTCATGGCGTAGGCAAGAACCTGCACGAAAAGCCTGAAGTGCCGAACTTCGGGCGAAGAGGTACAGGGGTAAAGCTGATGTCAGGTATGGTTATAGCCATTGAACCAATGATCAATCTTGGAAAGAAGGCAGTGAGGCAGGCAGAGGACGGATGGACAGTGTTCACGGCAGACAGGTTGCCATCGGCTCATTTCGAACACACAGTGGCCATTGCCAGAAATAAAGCTGATATATTATCGGATTTTTCAATTATAGATGAAGTACTGAACAAGAGAAAGAATTAATGGCGAAACAACCATCAATAGAACAGGATGGGACAATTATCGAAGCATTATCGAATGCAATGTTCCGTGTTGAACTGGAAAACGGGCATGTTATTACAGCCCATATTTCCGGGAAAATGCGTATGCATTACATCCGCATACTGCCGGGTGATAAAGTAAAAGTGGAAATGTCACCCTATGATCTGACAAAAGGAAGGATTACCTTCAGATATAAATAATACGACAATGAAAGTAAAAGCATCCATTAAAAAGCGTAGCGCTGAATGTAAGATTGTAAAGCGTAAAGGGGTCTTGTTTGTGATCAACAAAAAGAATCCCAAGTTCAAACAACGTCAGGGTTAATAATTTATTAAAATATTTTTTATGGCTAGAATCGTTGGTGTTGATTTACCAAAGAATAAAAGGGGAGAGATCGGTCTGACCTATATCTATGGAATAGCCCGCAGCAATGCCCGTAAAATCTTATCCAAAGCCGGAATTGATTATGATATCAAGGTGAAGGATTGGAATGATGAACAGGTGACACAGATCAGGGATATTATCAATGAGAATTACAAAGTAGAAGGGGAGCTTCGTTCCGAAACGCAGATGAATATCAAGCGGTTGATGGACATTGGCTGTTACCGTGGAATTCGCCATCGTATTGGTTTACCGGTACGTGGACAAAGCACAAAGAACAACGCACGTACCCGTAAAGGCAGGAAGAAGACCGTCGCTAACAAAAAGAAAGCAACTAAATAATTTTTAAGAATATATGGCAAAGAAGAAAATTGCTGCAGCCAAAAAACGGGTGGTTAAGATCGAACCAACCGGGCAGGCTCATATCATGGCTTCGTTCAATAATATCATTGTAACCCTTACCAACAGTCAGGGTCAGGTGATATCATGGTCGTCGGCAGGAAAAATGGGTTTCAAGGGATCCAAGAAGAATACTCCCTATGCTGCACAGACAGCCGCCGGTGATTGTGCCAAGGTTGCCTACGACCTGGGACTTCGCAGGGTGAAAGTGTATGTGAAAGGGCCCGGAGCGGGACGTGAATCAGCTATCAGAACAATCCATAATGCAGGCATTGAAGTGGCTGAGATCGTAGATGTGACACCATTGCCTCATAACGGTTGCCGTCCTCCCAAAAGAAGAAGAGTATAATTTTTATTTATCAAATTAATACTGATTACATGGCTAGATATACCGGACCGAAAACGAAAATCGCAAGAAAATTTGGAGAACCGATTTTTGGACCTGACAGAATACTGGAGAAGAAAAATTATCCACCCGGACAACATGGCGTAAATAAACGCCGTAAAAAGTTGTCGGAATATGGTACCCAGTTGAAAGAAAAGCAGAAAGCTAAATACATTTACGGGGTTCTTGAGCGTCAGTTCCGCAACATGTTTCAAAAAGCTGCATCGAGTAAAGGTATTACCGGTGTCGAGTTGCTCCAGTTGCTCGAATCAAGGCTCGATAATGTTGTATTCCGTCTTGGTATTGCTCCTTCACGGCCCTCTGCCCGCCAGCTCGTTTCCCACTGTCATATTACAGTTAACGGCAATGTGGTGAATATCCCTTCGTATATAGTAAAACCAGGCGAACTGATCGGTGTACGTGAAAAATCAAAATCCCTCGAGGTTATCTCAAATTCCCTTTCAGGTCGTCATACTGCTTTTCCATGGCTTGAATGGGATGGCACTTCGCTTACAGGAAAATTTATCAGCAAACCCGAAAGGGAACAGATTCCTGAAAATATCAGAGAACAGTTGATTGTTGAATTATATTCAAAATAAAAATAATTAACATGCCCATATTAGCATTTCAGAAACCTGACAAGGTTATAATGCTCGAATCAAACGAAACATTCGGGAAATTCGAATTTCGTCCGCTTGAACCCGGATATGGTATTACCGTTGGAAATGCTTTAAGGAGAATTCTGCTCTCATCGCTCGAAGGATTTGCCATTACCACGGTCAAAATTGAGGGCGTTGAACATGAATTTTCATCTTTAAAAGGGGTGATGGAAGATATTACCGAGTTCATTCTGAATCTGAAACAGGTCAGGTTTAAACGTATTATGGATGAAGTAAACGATGAAAAGGTAATTGTTCATATTTCCGGTCAGAATACCTTTACTGCCAGGGATATTGGAAAATTTCTCACAGGCTTTAAGGTACTCAACCCCGACCATGTGATCTGTCATATGGAGCCCAGTGTAAAATTACATGTTACTCTTACTGTCAACAAGGGCAGGGGATATGTAACCAGCGAAGAAAATAAGAATCCCGAAGCTGAATTCGGAGTAATACCCATTGATTCTATTTTTACCCCGGTAAAAAATGTGAAGTATCAGGTTGAAAACTACCGTGTTGAACAAAAAACTGATTACGAGAAATTATTATTTGAAATCCTGACCGATGGATCGATCAGCCCTAAAGAATCACTGAAAGAGGCAGCCAAAATTCTGATTTATCACTTTATGCTCTTTTCGGATGAGAAAATTGCTCTTGACACCGAAGAAAAAGTGGATACCGATGAATTCGATGAGGAAATCCTTCATATGCGCCAGCTTCTCAAGACAAAACTGGTTGACCTTGATCTTTCAGTGCGTGCCCTGAACTGCCTGAAAGCTGCAGATGTCGAAACTCTGGGCGATTTGGTTCAGTTCAATAAAAATGATCTGCTCAAGTTCCGTAATTTCGGGAAGAAATCTCTCACTGAACTGGAAGATCTTCTCTCGAATATGAGCCTGAGTTTTGGGATGGATATTATAAAGTACAGATTAGACAAAGATTAATTGAAATGAGACATCAGAAAAAATTTAACCACCTTGGCAGAACTGCCTCACATCGCAAGGCCATGCTTTCTAATATGGCAAATTCATTGATCCTGCATAAAAGGGTAACAACTACGGTTGCCAAGGCTAAGGAACTACGCACTTATGTTGAGCCACTGCTTACGCGTTCCAAAGAAGATTCGACCCATTCACGGCGAATAGTTTTCAGTCAGCTGAAAAACAAGTTTGCCGTCACCGAACTTTTCAGGGAAGTGGCACAAAAAATCGCCGCCAGACCGGGGGGTTATACACGTATCCTGAGAACAGGTTTCCGTCTGGGTGATAAGGCCGAAATGTGCATCATCGAGCTGGTTGATTATAATGAGAATATGCTGGGAATTAAAAAAGAAGAGGTCAAAGTAAAAGCTACGAGGCGACGTCGTGCAGGAGCTAAAGAAAAGAAAGACGAGCATGTGGATACACCTGCTGCTGAAAAGCATGTAACACCTGTTGACCTTGCTCCTCCTCCTGCCACTGAACCAACTCCAGAAATCAATGAACCGCCTGAAGAAGTAAAAGAGAACGAATAATTTTTACCTAAATATTAATAAAAGACCCTGCCAATTGTTGGTGGGGTTTTTTTGTTGCATAGACTGAGAGCTTAAGCGGCGAACGAAGCGAAGGGGCGATGAGGCGCCGAAGAGACGAAGTGACTAAGAGACAAAGCGATAAGGCGAACGAAAACCGTATCAGGTATCAGGAATAAGGTTCAATGTAACATGACGTTCATGACACCCATGACACCCATGACGCTCATGACGCTTGTCACTTCGTCACATCATCACCTGACCTCTGATTTATATCATTTATGAGAACCAAATACATATCTGAAATGTTTTAAAACACCGGATGTACCTGAGCCGGGCAAAAACATTAAAATTATGAAAACCAAATTTTTAAATTTATTTCTGATCAATTTAGTCGTTTTGTTTTTAATCACCGGATTTATACCTTCTAATATGAAAACAAACTCACCCCCCCCCGGCAAATACAAATGCTTTTATGATTTTACCGTTAAAACCATTGACGGGAAAGATTTTCCATTGTCTAAATTAAAGGGGAAAAATGTGATGGTGGTGAATACTGCTTCCGAATGTGGAAACACGCCGCAATACAAGACTTTGCAGAAATTATATGAATCGGTTGATACCTCAAAGTTCCAGATCATTGCCTTCCCGGCAAACAACTTTGCTCAGCAGGAGCCGGGTACCAACCAGGAAATCAAGGAGTTTTGTAAAAAGAACTATGGTGTCACTTTCCCTGTGATGGCCAAGGTTTCTGTGTGTAATTACATATACTCTTCAGGCGCGCTGGATACCACCAAAGCAATTAAAACCACTACCGATGAAATTTACCAGTGGCTTACAAGGAAATCTCTTAACGGGGTTCTCGATACCAAAATACAATGGAACTTCCAAAAGTTTCTGATTGATGAAAACGGGAACCTGATGGGAACTCTGCCTCCAAAGATCAGCGATGAAATACTCCTGCTTAAAGAATGGTTCGGGGTTAATTAAAATTCGTCACATCGAAAGTTTAATCATTAATTATAATTATTTACCACGGAGACACAGAGAACACGGAGTATCACGAAGTATGATATTCAGCAAATTCTTGAAAATCTCTGTGTTTCTCTATGTTCTCCGTATCTCCGTGGTTTTTTATATTCAGTTCTCCTGACTTCTCGCAGAAATAGGTATTTGTCTGCTTATGGAAATTGTTTTTTTCAAATACTAAAGCTTAGAAAACTAATAATGATATTTTATGGCCCCTGGGCGGAAAGTTGGAGGATTTCCGCCTCAAATGA
>JAPLDU010000061.1 GCA_026391255.1 Bacteroidia bacterium
ACATTAGAACTCCGAACTTTGCACTCTGCACTCCTCATATTCAGAATCTGAAATAAATAAAGGGGTTGTAAGTGTCGGAGACCACAGCCAGGCAGGAAATCAGGAACAATATAAAATAAATTCCCATTCCGGCAAGATTGACCAACTGTTCTTTGTTTCTGAGCCATTCAAAAGTTATGTTGATATATTTTCCGGGAAATATTGATAATATCTGACTCAACATTGATTGTGGCGGATTCCCGGTGGAGCCCGGTACGACTACCTTTGATTTTTTCCTGGTGGCAAAAACTGCTGTCATGGCTCTGGCCCTTTTGCTCAGGGGCATGGTAAAAATGACTGCCATTATCAGCACCAGGATGTATTCTGAATTCAGGAATGCGATGGCGCCAAGCTGACCGCCGCTGTTAAAGCCATACATTCCGGCAAAGGTTCGTAAGGCATTGGAAAAATCGTCAGACCTGAAGATCACCCATCCGTTGATGATCACTAATAATGTGTAAATTATTCTCAGGTTACCTATATGTTTCAGCCATCGGGCAAGAAAGAGCTGTTCCATGATCAAGAAGGCAGCCAGCCATAACCCCCAGAGAATGAAAGTAAAGTTGGCTCCATGCCACAAACCACAGATAAACATAGTGATAAGTGCTGAGAACACATATATCCATTTATCCGTTCTTAAGCCCAGATAGGAGTCTTTATTAAGTTTGCGGGAAACGGAATAAGCGATTGGCAGGAACAGGTAATCACGCAACCAGGTGGATAGGCTGATGTGCCAGCGTGTCCAGAATTCCTTTACCGATCTGCTGATGTAAGGAAAATTGAAATTCTCCGGGTATCTGAATCCAAGCATCCCGGCAATGCCTATTGCCATATCTGAATATCCCGAGAAATCAAAGAATATCTGAAGGGTATAAGCAATCACGCCCAACCAAATGGCCGTGGTTCCAAGGTTGGATATCGGGTACGTGAAAATTCCGGTAATCAAAAAACTCAATGGATTGGCAATGAGCATTTTTTTTGACAGTCCCAGGATAAATCGCCGGATTCCTTCAACCATTTGACCGTTAGTCATAGTCCGGTTGTTCAACTGGTCGCGGACTTGAGGGTACCGGACTATCGGTCCCGAGAGTAACTGTGGAAAGAGGGTAATGTATGTCAGTACTTTCAGCGGGTTTTTCTCTGAAAGCTCCTTATTGCGGTAAACATCGATGATATAAGATAATCCCTGGAAGGTGAAAAACGAGATGCCCAGAGGCATATGATTGGCCATTTTTCCGGGAGGGATCATTTTATCAAGATGAAACTGGACGACGAGGTAGCCCAGGTATTTATAATTGATGAGTACTGCAAGGTTGGCAATGATGCCAATGACCAGGTACATCCTGCTGTTCTTTTTCCCGCCTGCCAGCAGCCCGAAGGCATAGTTCATCAATGCAGAGCCGGCCAGGACGGCAACAAAAGAACCCTCACCCCAGATGTAAAAGACAAGACCGGCAATAATGAGAAAAATATTCTTGTGCTGGGTTTTTGGAAATAAAAAGCTCAATACGAGCGCTACCGGCAAAAAGTAAAAGATAAAACTCAGCGAGCTGAAAAGCATTAATCCAATTTGAAAATTTGAAAATGTGCTAATGTGACAATGTGAAAATAGGAATAATCGAACAAACAACCATTTGAATAAATTAATCCTCTAATCATCATATTAACACATTAACTGTATGATCTGTAAAAATATGTAATCGGCTTTTTTCAGGTTTCAGAACTTTTGGGGCAAAGATAAAAAATGATAACAATTTACTCCTTTGCCAGTTTAAGCAATTCATCCCTGACGTCATCAAAGTCTTTGATTTCCTTCCTTCCCGATTCGTTTATCTCGTATTCTATGACTTTCAAGACCTGGCCGTGACTATCCAGTAAAAGCATATTATCATCAATCGCATAGTATTTCAGACTATCATAACATGACGGGCATAATTCTCTGATAAAATTAAGCTCTTTTGTCTGCAGTTCCTCACCGTATTTATAAGTCGGTATTAAATAGGACTGATAATGATAATGACAGGCATTTAAGAAATACTTTACCCTGGCAAAATCATAGGATAACGAGATTAATGCAAATGCGAATTTATCCGTACTGTTCATGACTTTCGACAGCGTATCTGCGAGTTTATTAAATTGCCACAGGTCGAATTTAAAGGAGCCAGGGCATCCGTAGTAAATACTTATTAAAGTAAACCGATAGTTGCTAAAATCAGTTTTCAGATTTTGAACTGTCAGCTCCTGAATAGTAGCTGTATCTTTGTATTGACAATATTTGTCAATATCATTTCTGTTGAATTTACCGGCACGTAAGGTGGTTTTATTCTTCTTTTTTGAAGAATCCAAAGTCACATACCAACTGCTGATTATTCTTCCATCGGGAAGTTCATAATAATATTTTACGGGTAAAAACTTAAGTCCTAAAAGATGATCGGAAGCACAGGAGCTCAGAAAGATTGACAAAGAGGTAATACATAATATATTTATGAGCAGTTTTGTGTTCATAGGTCATTTTTGATTGATAATTTTTTTCCGGGATGCCTGGTTTCCAAATAAATATTGTAAAAAAACGCTTATTCTTCCCTGGCAGGAAATATCGAAAAAGTGTAGCCTGAAAAACCTTAATTATGAGATTGTAGCATTGAATCAGATTTTTAATAATTACGAACCGTTAACTACTGTGCTGCAACTCTTCCCGAGTAGCAAAACCAAATTTCTTATGAATTTCTTCCAGCCGTTTTTTTCTTAATTCCGGGTTCTTTTCATATTTAATTCTATGTTCATTTCTGATTCTGCGCATTAATTCGACGCAATCAAAATTCTTTTTATTCATTTTCTTCCTCCTTTATGATATCCCGTGGACTTCTTATTTCAACAAAAGAATAGCCTTTTTTTATGTTTACTGAATTATACAGCCTGATGCGACTTAAATTTACAATGTGTTTAAAATTCCAACTTGTCAGTACTGTTGCTGAGTGAATTGTGGCAAGTGCGATATGTAGTGCATCTTCATAAAATTTCTCTGAAACAGCGCATTCAATAATATATGCATCGGCTAATTCTCTGCATTCATCATCGGCTGATAATAGTTCTCTGTTCTTTGAATTTAGAATTTGTGCAAGAATTGATTGAACATTCATTGGTGCATCTGAAATTTCATCTATGGTAATATCTGATATTAAAGCTATTAATTCTCCTGTTAAAATTTGTCCGATCAATTTCTTTGACCATATGGAAAACTCATCATCAAAATAGCCTCCAATGACTGAAGTATCAATATAAACTCTTGGTTTCATATTTTCTTTTTGTCAAAGATATAGTAAAAATCTGAGTTGTCAAAGTTACAGCTTTGTAGCCAATGAACATATGAAAAATACTGACTTTATTACAGTCATATTTATGAAGATTTAAGTGTTCCTGTCCGACAGGAAAGCTATTGATGAATAAACTGCAACAATGATCAGCAAATGATATACAAAGTTGATCAGTGTGTCGCTGACAGAATGTGAACTGCTGTCAATGTCGATGAAAGAATATATGGCACACACAACTCCGGTGAATAATATTATCCATCCTGCCAGAGATGCCGGAATGTAAAATATTCCGGTTCGTTTGAACCATGATCGTTTCATTTGTTATTTATAGCAGGTAAAAAATTAACACAAGGAATGAGAATAATACAATAACAGCATTAAACCATACTGACAGTATTAAATTTACTGGCTTCTGACTTTCCGGCGGAACACAGATTTTTATAATACTGAATAAGTTTATTACAATGCAGAAAACCGGTACAGCCAGAAAGAATAAAACGGACGAAAAATGATTCCTGCCCGTATATTCATGTAAGTTGGAAATTAAGGTGGTATTAGGTACAAAGGCACTTTTCATTATTAGTGCAGCTATGATGTAAAAAGGAATGATTAACCACCAGCCACTGATGACAGATATATTTTTTGCTCTGATAATTGCGTTTTCCTGCATACATCATTGATTATAAATATCAATAGCTTTCTTTATCTGTCTGTCTAAATGTGCTACTGTGATAATGATGCGATAACTCACGAGTCACGAGTCACGAGTCACAAGTCACGAGTCACCTTTCACTCCGCCACAGGCGGATCAATCCTTCAGGCAACGAACTGAAAACCCAAGTTTTGAATAATCAGATCCTCTGGTTACACCTATTGAATTGTAATCAATAGACCTGTCCCAGTCATAGTCACCGTTTTCGGTAGAAGTCCACCAGTATCCGTCAGTACCGATATTCTGGAAATTTCCGCTGTAATCACAATAACCACCGGGAAGGGCTGTAAAACCACTTACATTGGTAGCGCCGATATTAGGAGTTTGCCAATGTGAATATCCGGTTTCTTTGAGGCTTGCACCGGCTATGCTTTCACCTGAATAATAATTTGTCAGTACTGACCACTCGGCGTCACTTGGCACATGCCATCCGGTGGGACATATATTTCTTGAGTCGGAAACGGCATAAAAGTTATAGATTTTTCCGTAATCGTTACTGTTTGCAGGTGTATTGGCATAATCGCAATATGCTCCGGTAGTCAGGTTGCTCCAGGTTGTTGCATCGGTTACGTTTGGTATTGCATCTCCATTCCTGAAGTGGGTGACTTTCAGGTTTTCAACCATCCATAACTGGGTGCCGATAATCACGGTATTATAAACATTACCGTCAACATCAGTAACAACCGGGTTGGTAGTAAACGCCATGGCGCTTCCGTAACCTGTACCATCACTGCTGGTGGCATAAGCTCTTACGTAATAGGTAGTATTTCCCGATAAACCGGTGATATTACTTGTAAAACTCCCGGCGCCAGTCCCGTCAGTTGTTTTACTGTCAGCTATTGTAGGTGTTATACCGGTACTCCAGCAAACTCCACGTACTGTAACCGTAGCGCCTTCATCATCAGAAATGACGCCTCCGCATATGGCAGATATTGATGTAATATTGCTTACAATATTGGTCGTCAGTTCAGGCGCCTGGCTATTATGATCATCTTTCTTACAACTGTTGATAAGAATTACAACTAATCCCGTTAATATCAACGGGTACATCTGGATTTTGATAAATTTATTCATTGTTTATTGTTTATTAATTAGGCAATAGGCAATAGGCGATAGGCAATAGGCATTAGGTATAAGGTATAAGGCATAAGGTATAAGGCATAAGGCATAAGACAAAAATAACTTTATAAACTTTACGAACTTTATGAACTTTAAACTTTACGAACTTTATAAACTTTATAAACTAATTTACTTGTATGAAAATTTCAGTTTGTTAATTATTTTATTTGTATCGTACAAGGCGCTATTACCATTGGCATGTCCGCCGCCACCTCTGCTTCCGCCACCATGCATTCCGCCTCCGCCGCCACGATGTCCACCGCCGCCCATTCCACCACTCATTACGCCGCCATGGCTCCCACCACCTTCGTTTCCACCGCTGCCTTCATCCTCATGCTTTTCAGGTTCAGGAAGTGCATTTACTTTTATCTCGTAAGTAATTATCCTGCTGGTGTCAGAAGGAGTCAGTTCTTTTTTATAGAAAGTGATGAATGGAATAATAGCTTCATAATACATTATTCCCAGACTATCAATATTAATGGCTGCTGAAATTCCGTATTGATTGTTAAACAAAGACTGGATTCCTCCAATTAGAGATTTAAAACCAACCAGTTGAAAATCGTTTGCCTGGCTGATAAGTTTTTGTTTAATCGATGAACGGTCTGATTTTTCGCCGTAACCTTTTTCTGTCTGATTTTCTCCTTTATTATGCTGCACAGACATTAGCTGGTTCGATATCGGAAAAATAAATGCGATCGGGAAGTTTTTCTTCCCTAATGTATCGACTCTGAATTCCATTCCGCCCCGCAGTATTTTTATCTGGGTTGACTCATCAATGACCTTCAGGCAGAAATATAAGTTCCGGCGATCGTTGGAAATAGTATAATTGATCTTGCATTTGTCGTCATAAAACCGTAATGGGTTAGACCATTCAGGAATCTTACCATCTGCTGTAACCTTGTTACCCTGCCAGTTAAGCGAATCATATATTTTATTCGAGCATGAATAAATAAAACACAAAGTCAAAAGAAAAGGAATTATTGTTCTGATTTTCATTAATTTTTATATCATTAATTGAATCTGCTTTCTTGTCAACATGCAATAAATTTCATTTTCATTTCGTCATCTGCTTATAAAATTGTACAGAATAATTTCAATAATTTATTGCCTTTTAACTGCCATGCTGGTGGTTTTATTGTTGATTTATTCTCTTACTGATAAATCATTTCAGACTATACCGGTAATGGTATTCGGTCAGTAAAATAAAATAGAACGCTGATGACGCAGATCGTTTAAAATTTAATTGAATTTTATGAATAAGTTGAATAAATTATCTTATGTGTTTGATTGTCAATAATATTTTTTCATACCCACCCCTTTGTTCCCTCCCTGCTAGCAGGGCTACTCTTTATACACATCTCTGTAACTTATTGATATAATGTGTCCTTGGAACATTGCATTAAATTTATCGAGGCCACGTTTATATGTTATCGGACCTGGTAATGCAGTGCTGTTATAGCCTTTCCATCCTCCAAGCCTGGC
>JAPLDU010000036.1 GCA_026391255.1 Bacteroidia bacterium
CATAAAAATGCCAGGTGTTTCCCTGGTAAAGATAATACCCAAAGCTTGCAACGCAGGTATAAGTTTGTGCAAATACTGCAAACGACGAAAGTAACGATAGTGTTAAAATAAAGATAATTTTTTTCATAATTTTTGAATTTTAAGTATTGTTTATTTATTTGTTTTTTAAAGAAATTACAAAAGATTGGGAAATTTTTTTTAGTAAGACGGTGAAACAATCCTACGGTTGCCTGTTGAATAAAATGAACCATCTGCATTGCCCAAGTGTCCCTACTTTTTAAGCAAAATAAATTTTCCGGAAGCATCATTCCCCTTTTAAAACCAAAACACACAAACCATCATTGATTTTAAACATTTGCCGGTTTTTTTGTTTAGGTGAAAGGATGGAAAATAAAAGCAACAAAAGAAAAATTTTCATTTATAAAAATATACATACTTTTGCATTGTTACTGGAATAACAGTTCACTTCATCATTAACCAACTAAAATATATAAAATACCATGGATTTTGAATTAACAGAAGAACAGAAAATGATTCAGCAGGCAGCCCGTGATTTTGCCCAGCGTGACCTAATCACTGATGTAATCGAAAGAGATACAAAGGCTGAATTTCCTACTCAACATGTGAAAAAACTGGCTGAACTGGGATTTCTCGGCATGCTCACAGGTGTAAAATATGACGGTGGCGGAATGGATACGGTTTCGTATGTTCTGGCCATGGAAGAAATTTCAAAAATCGACAGTTCAGTGGCAGTGATCATGTCGGTCAATAATTCACTGGTAAACCACGGGCTTGAGCATTACTGCACCGAAGCACAGAAAGAGAAATACCTGAAACCGCTTGCAAGAGGTGAAGTCATCGGCGCATTCCTTCTCTCTGAACCTGAAGCCGGCTCTGATGCCACATCACAACGTACCACTGCTGAGGACAAAGGTGACTATTACCTGGTGAACGGAACCAAAAACTGGATCACTAATGCCAACTCTGCATCCACGTATATTCTCATTGCACAGACCCACCCTGAGTTGAAACACAAAGGAATCAATGCTTTGATCGTGGAGAAAAACTCTCCCGGTATCACACTCGGCCCGCACGAGGACAAGATGGGAATGAGAAGTTCCGATACACATTCGGTAATGTTCAATGATGTGAAAGTGCCCAAAGAGAACAGGATTGGCGAGGACGGCTTTGGATTTAAATTTGCCATGAAAACACTGGAAGGCGGACGCATTGGAATTGCAGCACAGGCACTGGGAATTGCATCAGGCGCCTACGAAAGAGCATTGAAATACTCCAAAGAACGCAAAGCTTTTGGTACCGAAATATTCAACCACCAGTCAGTATGTTTCAAATTAGCTGAAATGGCCATCAGGATTGAAGCTGCAAGGCTTCTCACCCTGAAAGCAGCCTGGTTGAAAGACCAGGAACAACCTTACGGAACAGCAAGCGCCATGGCAAAATACTGGGCAGCCGAAACAGCCATGTGGGTCACTACTGAAGCAGTGCAAATACACGGCGGCTACGGATATGTGAAGGAATACCATGTCGAAAGACTGATGCGTGAAGCCAAACTAACACAGATATACGAAGGAACTTCAGAAATTCAGAAAATCATCGTTGGAAGAGCTATTTGCGATCAGGCTTAATGAATAGGGTATTAAGCTATAGACTGTCAGGCATTTACGAATTACGAATTACGAGTTATCAGGAGTCAGGTATCTATTGATTAAGTGTTAAATGGTACATTTTCACATTATCACATTTTCAAATTTTCAAATCAAATCCTGATACCTGATACTATTCTAATAGCCTACAGCCTGAAAGCCTATAGCCTTATCCTTATAACATATTATTAACCAGATAACACAAGAAATTATGAAAATATTAGTATGTATAAGCCACGTTCCTGACACGACCACCAAAATCAAGTTTATTGATGGCAAATCACTTGATACTGCAGGTGTCCAGTGGATCATAAATCCATGGGACGAACTGGCTCTCACACGTGCTTTGGAATTAAAGGAATCTTCGAACGGACTGATTGATCATGTGAGTGTCATAACTGTAGGTGGACCAGATACTGAACCCACCATCAGGAAAGCCCTGGCTATTGGCGCGGACTCGGCCATCCGGGTGAATGCAGCAGCGGGTGATACTTTTTTTGTGGCATACCAGGTTGCAGAAGCCATTAAGAATTCCGGCTTCGATATCATCCTGGCAGGTATTGATTCCTGCGACTTTAACGGTTCTTCATTTGGCTCGATGCTGGGTGAATTCCTGAGTATCACTTCAGTTTCGTCAGTATCCGGTGTCAATTTTAACGGGAATGATATCTCTGTTGATCGTGAAATCGACGGTGGTAAAGAAATCCTGTCCTGCCCGGTACCATTTGTTGCCATTGTACAGAAGGGAATCACAAAGGAGCCACGGATTCCTTCCATGCGTGGCATCATGACAGCCCGCACCAAGCCTCTTGCTGTTGTTGAACCGGTTGCATGCGAAGCTCTCACTGAATTTCTCAGTTTCGAATTGCCCAAACATAAGGCCTCCTGCAGGATGGTGGATCCTGAAAATGTAAAAGAACTGGTTGAATTGCTGAGGAATGAAGCGAAAGTGATTTAAAATTACGAATTACGAATTACGAATTATGAGTTATGAGTTATGAGTTAACACTTACGACTTATGACTATTGACTATTGACTAAATATTAAAATTAACAAACAACAAATAACAATGAGCATATTAATATACGCTGAAAGCCGCGAGGGGATGTTCAAAAAATCAGTTTTTGAACTTGCATCCTATGCTGCTGCTGTGGCAAAGATGATGAATAGCCAGGCTATTGCACTGGTCACGGGCAATCCGGGACAGGAAGAAATGAAGAAACTGGGAAACTATGGCATTTCGAAGATACTCAGCTTTTACGACGAATCTGTCAAAGTTTTCGACAGCGCGATTTGCTGCCAGGTAATTGAAGCAGTGGTGAAAAAAGAAAATTGCCCCCTGGTGATCTTCCAGCATAATAATACAGGCAAGGCTTTGGCTCCAAGGTTATCTGCGAGGCTGAAAGCAGGACTTGTAACAGCAGTGATCAGCCTGCCGGAAAGCACGAAACCCTTTATAGTCACAAAAAAAGTTTATACTGCAAAAGCTTTTGCAAGGGTGGCCATTAAAACCCAGGTAAAAATATTGACTCTGTCACAAAACTCTTACATGCTGACTGAATCAAAGACTGATCCGGCCATTGAACAGTTCAGCATTCAGCTTGATAAATCACAATTGAAGATTTCTGTTAAAGAGGTGCAATTACTGACAGGTAAAATTTTATTAACTGATGCCGAAATTGTGGTGTCAGGCGGACGTGGCATGAGAGGTCCTGAAAACTGGCAGCCCATCATTGACCTGGCCGAAGCGCTTGGCGCTGCAACTGCCTGTTCACGACCGGTGTCTGATGAAGGCTGGCGTCCTCATACCGAACATGTCGGACAAACAGGAAAGATCATTGCCCCGAATCTCTATATTGCCTGCGGAATCTCCGGAGCAATACAGCATATGGGAGGCGTCGGTTCTGCTAAAGTGGTGGTAGCTATCAATAAGGATAAGGATGCACCTATATTTGAAATTGCTGATTACGGCATTGTCGGGGATGTATTCAAGGTACTGCCTGAACTGATCAGCGCTGTAAAAGAGCATAAGGCAAAGTAGTTTTTATTTATTGTCAGGCACCATCCTGTTCATCCTCAGGCGATCATCATAGCTCTGAACCATGGCTTTCAACCATTTTTCCATTTGCTTAGCTTTCATTTCTTCCCTGGTTATCTGATTGTCAACCAAAGTACTGTCTGTTCTGAAATGATACAAGCCGGTACTATTGTCACCATCAAACAACAAAAAATCATTTCCTTCCATCAGTTGGAATATGTTGTTGTTAAAATTGACAACACGATGGATGGCAGAAGAATCAAAAACACTATTACCGAATGCAAGAAATTCCTTGCTGTAACCAAGGTAATCAAGGACAGAAGGCATAATATCCATATGCTGGATGAGTGTGTCCGAACTGCCTTTCAGTAGACTGTCTGATGGGGCAAAGAAAACAACCGGTACTGAATAAACTCCGGTTTTATTGCTGTAAAAAGGACTCATTGGCTGGGAAGTATGATCTGCTGTGATGACAAAGAGAGTATTGAAATACCAGGCCATAGTTGAAGCTGTTTCAAAGAATTTACGCAGGGAATAATCAGTATACCGTATGCTGCGCATCATCTTCGTCTTTTCTTCAGGGAATCTGGTTTTATATCTTTCCGGAATCGGGTAGGGATGATGGGATGAAAGACTGAAAATACAGGTACAGAATGGTCGGGCTGATTCATTCAGTTTCCCGGCAAAGTACCGGAAGAATTCTTCATCATAGATGCCCCATCCACCATCAAAATCAGCCTTATTGGGATACTCTGTCATACCATAATAATGTTCAATTCCTGCCACACGGCTGAAGTAATCGAATCCCATGGTACCATTGGTGCCACCGTGGAAAAAGGAAGTATGCCAGCCTTCTTCTTTCAGCAAACCTGGCAATGAGTTTATTTTTGCCGTGGAAAACTGGGAAGTAATAAATGAATTGTCCATCAGTGAAGGAATACCGGCCAGTACAGCCGGAATTGCCTCAATGGATGTTTTCCCGTTTGCATAGGAAAAATTAAAACTTCTGCCCTGGCGGATAAGTGAATCTAAAAATGGAGTATATCCTTTGCCATGATTGTAGTACCCGATATATTCCTTTGAAATACTTTCGAGTATGATGATTACCACATTCTTTCTTTTCAATGTATCGTGCCTGAATTTCCTGATCGGGCTATATAACTCATTCAGTTCTTTTTTGCTGTAATAAGAATGTTCCTTCAGAGGGCTTGTTTCTATTGTGTTCAGCAAAGTGAAAGGAGTGTTCATAACCAATGGAATACCGGCCGGCGGAGCATATCCGGCAGCCGATATTATCCTCAGCGGTTTAAATTCTACCCCGCGGGCTATTAATACCATCACCAGTAATGATAACAGGAATAACAATGTCTGGTAAATCAGCTCTTTAATATTTATTTCAAGTTGTCTTCTTTCTTTCTTTTTGCCAGGGTAAATGAACCATGCGATGGTCATCAGTAATAACCATAAAACAGGAATATACCAGTAATCAAAGATATACCTGGGTAACAAACTGAAAAAATCATTACCCATACCGGCCATTGTGAAAAAATCTGAAGTAGTTCGCTTATCGGTAAACTGGAAATAGGCCGCATCTGCAAGGTTTACCAACACCATAGCAGCATTTACCGTGATGAACAGAATCTTAAGAAATTTCTGGAAAGCGGGTTTATTCTTAAAATTTCCGGGCCAGAGGTGAAGGATGATAAAAGGTAAATTAAAATATATAATGGCTGTAAGGTCGAAGCGGGTACCGAAAATGAAGATCTTTATAATATCAGTGACTGATAAGCTGTTAAAATAACTCTGGTTGACAAGATAGAAAAACAGGCGGCAAACCTGGAACAGGACTACCATGATCAATAGCCGTTTTAAAAGCAGCCAGATATGCTTATAATAGATTTGCATTTAAAAAATAAAAAAAAGAGCTGCCGTCAGCAGCTCCCGGATATTGTAAAAAAACTGTGGTTCAATATTTCTTTGTATATGTTTCATCAATAATCTCAGCACTTGTTGAGTTGCTGGACGACTGGTATAATATTTCAAATTTATATTGATTGCGGTTCAGGATGCCGGCAAATTTGGTAGTCTGATCATTACCTCTGAAATTATAGTTATCGGAGGACGGGAAAGTCTGTAATGGAATGAAAATGCTGTCGCCTCTGACGTTAGCATATACATTGAAAGAATATAAGGAAAGGTTTGAAAACTTGGCAAACCATAAGCGGTTGTTTATATTCGGGTCAAATGTAAGCAAAGATTCATAGTCAGGGTAAGTCGTAGCAGGATGTGTTTGATTGATCTTATGTACCGAATAATTAATGGCATAAGGGGAAATATCATTCTGTACATTCACCGTTCTGTTCAGTGTTGTGGTATTTCCTGCTGCATCTTTTACCGTATATGTAACAGTATAGGTACCAACGGCAATTGTGGCATCCTTTGGCAAATAGATATCCTGGAAAGGACCTGTGGCAGGCTGTAAGGAGATAGGGTTTGTAATCACAATTTTGGAGGTAATGTCTCCATCCTTGTTATCATTAGCAGTTGCACCAGGTTCTACATACACCGCGTTGAGAGATATTGTCATGGGATTATCTCCGAGTAATATCAATTTAGGTGCAACTGTATCACTAGTCTTGCATGATGCCATAAAAATAACGGCGATTACAGCGATCAGGCTGATAAATCCGGTTTTTTTACTTAACACTTTCATTGCTGTTTCAGATTATTAATCAGCACAAAAATAAAAACTTTTTTAATTATGTTATTCATCTGTCACAAAATTAATTGATAAGGTTTGATTAGTAGCATAAAAATGTTTCATGTTATTTTGTTATTTTTAGCGAATCCGGTATTAGGCACTAGGCACTAGGCATTTGGCGATTAAGTGAGAGACAACAGGCATGACTTTTTTAACTTTCTGAACTTATAAACTTTATGAGATTATAACTGAATATCAATTATTAATATTACAGACAGACTGAATACCTGTTTTCTATTGCCTATTGCCTAATGCCTAGTGCCTAGTGCCTTTATTACCCGACAAAGTACAAACAAGATAAAAAATGAAAATAAAACACATTGAACACATTGGCATTGCAGTCAGGGACCTTTCTGAAGCAATAGCTTATTATGAAGGAGTTCTGGGACTAAATTGTTACGCAATTGAGGATGTTACTGATCAGAAAGTGAAAACAGCTTTTTTTATGGTCGGCCAGACAAAAATTGAATTACTGGAAAGTACCAGTCCTGATGGCACGATAAGTAAATTCATTGAAAAGAAAGGTCCGGGCATACATCATCTTGCTTTTGCTGTTGAGAACATTGGTGATTGTATTAAGGAAGCCGCAGAAAAAGGTATCAACCTGATTGACAAACAAGCCCGGAAAGGCGCGGAAGGTCTTGATATTGCCTTTCTGCATCCGGGATCAACCGGAGGTGTACTCACAGAGTTCTGCGAGAAAAGAAGGTAGTAGTCAGGAGACTTGTAAAGGACTTGAAAATAAAATTCTAAAAGATGCAGGATTAAAATAAGCGCTTGATATAATTGTAATTATGAAAACAACCAGAAAAAAATTCATTATAATAGTTGAAAGGACAGATACCGGATTTTCTGCCTATTCAGAAGACTATCCCATATTCACTACAGGCAGGACTATTTCAGATCTGATAAATAATGCTCACGAGGCAACAAACCTATTTCTGGAGGATGAAAAGGTTCAAATTACACATGAGAATTTAAAATTTACCAGACCACGCTGATCTTCTCTGTAAATACTATTCCGGCACTCAAAGCCTGAACGATATATACTCCGGGAGCTGCAGGATGAAAGTCAATTTTTCTCTCACCGGTTACCTGTTGTTTTAATTCCTCTGTCCATACCGCACGTCCTGGCAAATCATAAATATTCACCCTGAAATCCTGGGCATGAGGCAGGATAAAATCGAGGATAAAGCTGCCTGAATTGGGATTCGGATATAATGACAGGCTGGTGATGTGTTTATTTTCATCCACGTGAAGCAGAGGGGCATTCATGATGAACTGGAAACGTACCTCATGCCCGAAATCAGGATTAAAAGTCTGGACGACGGCGCCCTGCACACGTTTAAATTTGAAATAACCACTTCCGTCATTATTATTCCAGAAACTGATACCATCATCACCGGCATCGTGAAGCGCCAGTTCATAGCAACCATACGGCAAATTCAGTGTGTCGCGGTAAATAGTGTCATTAACCAGGCTATCTCTGTGAAATATAATGTTGCCATTGGCATCTGAAACATCGTAGGAGTTTTCAGAAGCAGCATGGTTGGTCTTCAGCAGGATCATCATCTGGGTGGTGTAAACCGGCACTGTAGAGAAATGCGAACTCAGGCTGTTATTGGCGGCATACCCGTCAATGCCTCCATTTGGTTCACTAATAATGACGGTAAACGTATGAACAGTGTCAGTAATAAAATCCTGGTACTTCATGGCAGGAAGATAAACCTTCTGGGTATCCAGAAAATTGAGGTGCCCTGTCCATGCCCAGTTGTAACTGGTATCGGGATTGGTATGATAATCAATCTTCAGTGAAGTGAGAGGAGTCGATCCCGTATTTTTGATCACAATGACTGGCCTGCCGCAGATCGGGTTGTACCTGTTATTGATTTTACGGTCGTCAGGACTGATAATGTCTTCCACTGATGCATCAAGTAAAAAGTTAGGCTGGGAATAAGAGAACAACTGTGAATCAACAACATAGTTACCTCCGGGGTCATATTCGGCATTATAATCGACGTTAATCTCAGACTGGCCGGCAGTGATGAAAGGAGTCAACTCGTTATCATAAGTGGTTACCTCTGTGCCCGGGCACCAGCCTGCGCGGTCGTATACCCATGTACCACCCTACGGGTACAGGGGGTTCATGGCACATTTTTTCCACAACATCCATTTATAAATCGTATCACCATACATTTCAATACTGTGCAGTTTGGGGCAAAATTCAGCACAGTCGGAAGCTCCGCTCATGCCATGCCCGGAAGTCCGTATTCTCAGGTTGAACATGTGGGCATCGGGATCAAGCTGTATGGTTTTCGGCTGTACCATCTGGTCAAACTGGCTCAGGTACCAGTTCCCGTTCCACACATTCTGAACATTAAGTACATTTCGCGGAGGTATCCCTTTGATCATCACAAATTTTACATCAAGCAGTTCCTGCCAGTTACCGGCCGAAAGATTCACTGAATCCTTGAGCAAAGGACGGTAATCAGTAATATCATAAATCCATGTGAAACCATCATTGCCAAGGTCGAGATTAATACCGTAGGGTGTGATGAACCTCAATAGCTCAAAACGGTTGACCACTTCAAATGGAGCTGAGTGATAATCGTGGATTACCAGGTGAATGGTAGAATCCGGCGGAACGAGAGTGGAATCAATAGTAATACCGGCAGAATCGATCGCGAATGTACAGGAATATTGCGGTGGAAAAACATACAAAGTGTCTGTGGGAGTAACCGGATCGAGGGTATCATCATAGAGGATGATGCTGACCAGAGGATTCTCAACGGAATCGACCACAAGAACTGAATCCGGGTAAGAGATGAATTCACCCTGTTCAAAGATAACCTCTGGTCTGAGCGAAGTATGGTGAAAATTCCGGAAAAGTTCACAGCCTTTATATTTCTTCCATTGCGGAAGTCCCATCAGGTGGCCGTTCTGATGATACTGGCTTTCATCTCCGCACACAATGCCGGTTCCATCATTAAACCGGTAGTAGAACAACAGGTGCTGACAGGTTGAATCAAGTTGGCTGATGTCCCTGTACATAATAGAATCTATTTCCGCCTGGCTGAGTTCTTTGTTCCACATTGAAAATTCATCGACATTCCCGTTATAATTCAGGCTTTCAGAAGAAGAGGAGCCAATCCTGAACCTGCGGATGCCCTGCATCAGCCTGGTAAAACCTGTACCTGAGTGCCATAATTGCCCGTTCAGGTAAATCTTCATCAGTCCGGTAGCGGCATTTTTCGTGAAAGCCCAGTGATTCCATTTTCCTTCATATTCATCCGGGGTAGCCTGGTTGTTTATCCGGTCATAAGAACCGCCGTTATTGCCTGCATCCCAGTATACATTTCCATCCGACCACGGGCAATGAACATTGATCACCCGGGTTCCCAATGAATCCGAACCTTCAAAAAAAGAACTGCTCTGTGGCTGAACGGCCGGATTACCGAACTGCCAGTAAGTGACGGTCACTGCACTGTCGAGCTCAGTAAAGGCCTGGTAAGGAACATCAATAAAATCATGACCGTCAAAATCCAGATAATCATCATTTGCAGAGGAAATATTTCCGGCATCAAAATTTGTACTATCACACATCATTTGAGCAGGAGACGGCAGTGAATCCAAAGAGTAACAGATATCAATCAATACTGAGCTATTGCCATCCCAGGCATAAGGTGTATCAAATACAATTTTATTCCAGCCGGCAACCACGGAATATGTCTGATCAAAATCATCAGTAAAAGTATTGAGCGTTAAAAAATCCTGGCTAAGAGTATCAGCGCTGACGCCCGTCATTCTTATGTTCAGATGATTTAAACCGCATTCCTGGCTGAAATTCAGGGACAGGGCTGTGATATTTCCTGCCATAAGCCCGGCGGACTGCAACTCCGAAGCTTTCCACAAAAACTGGCAACGGACGCTACCTGCCAGCAGGTTGTTGAGGGAAACAGGCATAGGCACGGCGCCCTGGCCAAACTGAAAATTATTGATTGCCAGAGTATCGGTATTTACATTATAATACAGGAAATATGGCAGGTAGCTCCATGTCGGGGAACCGGAATACATGAAAGAATCGGGTGAAGCGCCTTCCACTATATAATTGGAGTGATGTAACAGGGTGGAGTCCATGATGCCGGTATGCTGATACAGGTATGTGTTGGTAATATAATCCCATTCGCCACAGGGATATGGATTCAGGTTCGGGTTGCATTTCAGGGTATAATAAAGCAGTATTTTACGGAAACTCACAGTGTCAGAGGGAAAGCTGAACCATGCATTTTGCGGGCTGCCATAGGTAAATGTCTGCACCACGATGGTATCCCCGTTGTCCGCCCTGGCAGTTGCTCCGATCCATAACAAAACCAGCAGGATCAACAAAACAGTATATTTCAAAACTCTCATAATAAGTCACTCAGAATTTGATAATCTGGTCCCAATAATAACTTGTTTGTTGAATTGTAATTCATGTATTCTTCTCAGAAATACAATAGAAATATAATAGAAATACGATAGAAATAAATAAAAAATAAATGGCTGTATTTCATATCATTAAACTCAAGTTACATAAGAGTTTTATAATAATCCAAACCGATTAAAATTGAATGTCAAAGTTAGAAGAAATCAGGTAAAAATAAATTTATAGATTGACTTGCCCGTTGCCTATTGTGTCCCTGCTTTGAATATCAGATTTGTCTGGTACTTGAAGTTCATTTCGTTCCTTACTACCTTGCAGAACTCTGGAGAAGAATATTCAACAATCGCATGAGATGTTATTATCCGTCAAAAATGTTTAATTTTACATTACTTTCTTACGAAGATACCTGGTTGGAATAAGATTAATAGACTATTTTAAAATGATATTGATGAGAATTTAATTTATCAGCATACTAATCTTAAGAGCTTTAAAATTTGTAACATGAAAAGAAGCTACTATTTATTCATTCTGTTGATATCCAGCTATATGTCTAATGCACAGAGTTGGGAATCTCTTAATTTTACCTGTAATGGTTTACATTCGATTATGTTCCCTGACCCAAATACAGGTTATGTTGTGGGTCCTCTGGGTGATATTTTTAAAACATCTGATGCCGGACAAAATTGGGTTCAGCAGGTTTCCGGAACAACAGAAGCCTTATATTCCGTTTATTTTCCTAGTAAAGATACTGGTTATGCAGTTGGATACGTCATTCTTAAAACGGAAGATGGCGGTGAAAATTGGGTGACTGTAGATACTGGACAATTTTCATTAACATCGGTTTATTTTACTGATGTCAACACTGGTTATGCAGTGGGTAGTGGTGGTACAATTTTAAAGACCAGTGATGGTGGAAATAACTGGCTTGTTCAGAACTCTGAGACAACGAACTGGCTATATTCAGTTTATTTTACAAATACTGATACAGGATATATTGCCGGATACAATGGCACTATTTTAAAAACAACAAATGGTGGCAACACATGGCAACATCAGATTTCCGGTACGACCAGTCTGTTACATTCAGTGTTTTTTGCTGACGGTAATACTGGTTTTATCGGAGGCAGCAGTACTTTTTTAAAAACCACTGACGGAGGTTCGGTTTGGTATTCACCATCAGGTTATGGACCGGATATTTCATTATATTTTATAAACTCAACTACCGGTTATGGGGTTACTGGTATGTATGGAACTATTTCAAAAACTACAAACGGAGGTCTGACTTGGACTCCCCAGACTCCTCCAAATAATTCATTATATTTATATTCAATTTATTTTACAGATTCGATTACCGGGTATATTGCCGGTGAATGGGGAACAATTTTAAAGACCAACAATGGTGGAAACAACTGGTTTTTTCAACCTGAACATATTACCAAAAACAATTTGATGACAGTATTTACACCTGATACATCTACCATATATGCAGCAGGTGAACAGGGAACAATTGTAAAATCATCGGACGGTGGTGCATATTGGGTGACTCAGCAATCAGGTACTACCAATACTATAAATTCTCTGTATTTTATTGATAATACGGGATATGCAGCAGGGTACAGCGGTACAATATTAAAGACAGGCAATGGAGGTTCAAACTGGACGTCTCAGAATTCAGGTTGTTCAAATATGTTAAATTCTGTTTTCATTACCGCTCCGGATACTGCCTATGCAGTAGGCGGCTTTGGGACTATTTTGAAAACAGTTGATGGCGGAAATCATTGGTTTGCTCAGTACTCTGATTCGGCTAATAGCTTCCACTCAGTTTTCTTTACAGACGCAAATACTGGTTATGTTGTTGGTGACAGCACATGTTCGATAATGAAAACCATTGATGGAGGGAATACCTGGCAGGTAATTTTCAGTTCAATAAAAAAATTGAGGTCGGTTTATTTCATAGATGATAATACAGGTTATGTAGTCGGATTGGGAGATACAATATTAAAAACAACAAATGCAGGAGCCGATTGGATAATTATTACTCCTGGCATATATTGGCTGTATTCGGTTTATTTTACTGACGTAAATACAGGCTACGCTGCTGGAAGTAATGGCATTTATATCACAACAGATGGAGGTTATCACTGGACACACAATTTTCAAGGATCGGAATACTTATCTTCCATCTGTTTTGCCAGTTCAAACACAGGTTATGCAGTTGGTGATTGCGGAACCATTCTGAAAACGAAAACCGGAAATCCTGTTCAGATTAATGAAAGTCACTTCGCATATAAGTCTGAATTTAATATCTTTCCAAATCCTGCTAATCGTGAACTTACAATTGAAGTCTCTCAAACTGCAAATAATAACTTAGTGACAATATTCAATATCAGTGGACAAATATTAGTGAAACAGCAATCAAAGAAAAGAATAATAAAATTTGAAACAAGTACTTTACCCCCAGGAATTTATTTTGTAAAACTTGTAAATGAAAAAGGTGTTTACGTTAAGAAATTTGTCAAGGGTTAAATTGCCCGGTTCCAAAAAGAAAGGTACCGTTGGAAACTACTCCACGGTGACCGACTTGGCCAGGTTTCTTGGCTGATCGACGTTACAGCCGCGCAGTACAGCAATATAATATGAAAGAAGCTGCAGGGGCACGACTGCCAGGATGGGAGAAAAATATTCCACCGTCTCAGGAATTTCAATCACGTAATCGGCCATATTTTTGATGATGGTATCACCTTCGGTGACGATGGCAAACACGGTTCCTTTACGTGCTTTGACTTCCATGATATTACTGGTGATTTTATCATAGGTTTTGTCTTTGGTAGCGATCACGACAACCGGCATTTTATCGTCGATAAGAGCAATGGGACCATGTTTCATTTCGGCAGCCGGGTAACCTTCTGCATGAATATAGGATATTTCCTTCAGCTTTAAGGCTCCTTCAAGCGCTACAGGGAAAAGGTATCCTCTGCCTAAGTAAAGGAAGTTATTGGCAAACCTGAAAATATTGGCCAGTTTCTTTATTTCGTCATGGGCTGTCAGTGTCTTTTCAAGTTTACGCGGGATTTCAATCAGTTCTCTGATCAGCGAATGGTACAATTCATTGGTGATGGTTTCACGTTTATGGGCAATCATCAGCGCCAGAAAGGCCAGTGCGGTTACCTGTGAAGTAAAAGCCTTGGTTGAAGCAACGCCAATCTCAGGACCGGCATAGAGATAAATACCGGCATCAGTTTCCCTGGCAATGCTTGACCCCACCACATTACAAATCCCGATAACAAGCGCTCCTGCTTCCCTGGCAAGTTTCACAGCAGCCAGTGTATCGGCCGTCTCACCGCTCTGGCTGATGGCAATCACTACATCGTCCTGATAAATAACGGGGTTCCGGTAACGAAACTCTGATGCATATTCCACTTCAACCGGTAGACGGGCCAGGTCTTCAAACAGGTATTCGCCAACCAGGCCTGCATGCCAGGAAGTACCACATGCAATAATGAGCAGTCTCCTCGCATTCACTATCCTGGGTACCACAGAAGAGATACCTCCAAGAGTGATTTCCTGCATATCAGGTGAGATGCGGCCTCTCAGAGTATTGATGAGGGTATATGGTTGTTCGAAAATCTCTTTCAACATGAAATGATCGTAGCCGCTTTTTTCTATTTCACCTATCTTCAGGTCAATCTCCTGAATATCAGGTATCAGCTCATCATTATATAAGGTTTTGAGTTTGAGTTCGTTGGTGCTGAGTATGGCTACATCATTATCGTTCAGATAAATTACACTTTTAGTATGCTCAACAATCGGAGTGGCATCGGATGCCAGGAAATACTCATTGTCACCCACACCGATCACGAGCGGACTTCCTTTCCTGGCGGCAATCAGGTACTTAGTATCATCGCGGTGCATAACCACCAGGGCATAAGCGCCTGATACTTTCTGGAGAGCCATTCTTACGGCCACTTCCGGACTAAAATCTCCGTTCAGGTAGATATATTCGATGAAGTTGGCAAGAACCTCAGTATCTGTTTCACTTTCAAAATGGTAACCATGATTAATCAGCATTTCTTTCAGAACTGAATAATTTTCGATGATACCATTATGAATTACAATGAAATGGCCATTAGAAGAAACATGGGGATGTGCATTTACGTCGTTTGGTTCGCCATGCGTGGCCCAGCGTGTATGACCCATTCCTATTGTTCCTGATATATCCCTGCCTGCAACGAAGTTCTCAAGGTCGGTAACTTTGCCTTTTATTTTATAAACACGTGTGCTGCCATCCATCAGGGCGACGCCGGCAGAATCATATCCACGGTACTCCAGACGCTTCAATCCTTTGATAAGAATAGGATAAGCCTGCTTTTTCCCAATGTAGCCAATTATTCCGCACATAATTAATATTTGATATAGACGAGTTGTAACCTGATCCTGTATTTTCCGCTGTTCTGAATGATTACCCGGTTTGCGGTTCCCCTGTTATCAGAAGGGAATAACGAGTAATAATCAAAATTTTCAGTTTTTTTATCTAAAATATCGTTAACCAGTTTCTGAAAATGCAGTGATATGTTGAATCCAAATGTCTGCCTGATACTATTATAATATCCGTCGAAATAAGATGAATTCAGAGTCTGGTCAGTGAGTGCAACGAGGGTACTGTCTTTCTGAACGGCAATCAGCGTCAGGCGGCCGGGAGGAGCGTAATGCAGAGGAACCCTCGTGTCATTATCCACTTCAAAAACAAGTTCAGCTTTATTAACGGCAATCCTCATGGAATCATGCTTTACAGGATCATATCGTAACGAATCGATCCATTTTTTCAGGTTATTGTAAAATATTTTTCCTTTCATTCCTCCTGTTGCCTGGATATACAACATATTGTCGTGGTAAGCAGAATTATTATACACGAACGGATACTGTGCAGCAGTATAATTATGATGGAACAGATTTACCCTGGCACAGGCAGAGGTGAAAACGTAATTGTAAGATTTCCGGCTTGCAGCTTGAATGAACTCGGTCGTCCCTGTTGAATTTCTGTAATAAAGGGTAAGATGTGATTCAGAAGAAAGCAGGTTCACATACATAATACTTCCAAAAATTGAAACCGGGTCAGACGTGATATATAACCCGAAGAAATTTTTCAGAAATGTTTTATTGTCAATAAGTTTAGTAGTATCAGAAAGCACTGGTAAATAAGACTTTTCCAAATGAATACGAAGCAGGGAATCATTCCATGGAGTATAATATTTTTCGCCAAGCAGGATATTACTATTGTAATAATGTTCGACATTCAGGTTTGAATAATAAGGAGAATCTATATTGATCGAATCTGTAAGCTGGTAAACCCTGATCAGTTGCGGGGAATTACGTCCGGCGCCATAGGCTCCGTTCATCCGCAGAGTGAGTACGATGGAATCGATAACAAGGTTTGGACCCAATTCAACATTGTTGCTGGAAAGCAATGCCTGGCAAATAAAATCAGCCTTAGTCAGTCCGAAAACAGGGTCGTAGTAACTGCCAACGAGGTTGTAACTTGTGCTGGTGTTCAACACACTTTCATCTGAACGCACAGAGTCAACATAAGCTGTATAGGTCGAGAAAGTCAGGGTTGTGTCGAATTTAACAAATAATCCGTCTGAGGGAGGAATGATTCCCAGCCCCATTGTACCCGGCTCTTCTTTACAACTGAAGATGAAAAACAGGCTGAAAATCAGAAATATGAACATCGTCAACCTCCCGATGGAGGTGAATTGGCAGACTTTTAAATGATTGCGCATTAACTTCTCGAATCTAATAATTTCTGGTAGAAAACTGAATAGGCATTAATGAAATTTTCCCTTGTCTGGAAAGGTAAAACAGGTTTCCCGCTGCTGTTGACAAAATCCATAACTTCGGGATTAATACTCTCGCTGGCAATAATAATCCCATCGGCATGTGTGATTGCCAGTTTATTTATATTGACATAATCGGGTTTTTTTATCAGCGCCACATCCTTTTCCCTGATACCATCAATCTTCAGTTTATCCTTGAACTTACGATCCAGCGCCTTTTCAAAGTCGTCATTATAAATTGAATAAATGACTTTTGACTCATGAAACAAAGGATCTTCCCGGAATGATTTCTTTACATACAATGGCACCAGGCTGGATATCCAGCCATGACAATGGATGATCTCGGGCGCCCATCTTAATTTCTTCACTGTTTCAAGCACACCCCGCACATAGAATATTGCACGTTCATCGTTATCATGAAAGGACTTGTTATGATCGTCCCTGAGTATATTACGGCGCTGAAAATAATCTTCATTATCAATAAAATACACCTGCATACGTGCTGACTGGATAGAAGCGACCTTTATGATCAGCGGATGATCAGTGTCACTGATGATCATGTTCATTCCTGAAAGCCTGATTACTTCGTGAAGCTGATTCCTCCTTTCATTGATTACGCCATATTTTGGCATGAAAGTACGTATCTCTTTTCCTGATTCCTGCACACCTTGTGGCAGATACCTGCCTATATAGGACATGTCGGTTTCAGGAAGATATGGAGTAATTTCCTGAAATACAAATAATACCTTTGTCTTTTCCATCTGATTGTCAGGTAATGTTGAAAAATCTGCAAAAGTATAAAAAAAAATCTGATTAATTTATTAATAATTATATAAAATGCCGGAAATCAAGAGGTAATGATCAGAATTGCAATAACAAACGGTAAATGATATCTTATATTATCCGGCGGGACAAGGGTCAGGCATATTTACCCGGGACAAGATATTCACGAACATAGCTGGTAATGCCATCTTCAAGCCTGGTAAAAGGTTCCTGATATCCTGCAGCTCTTAGTTTAGTCATGTTAGCTTCGGTAAAATACTGGTATTTGTCACGAATATCAGCAGGGGTATCAATAAAGGAGATATTTTCTTTGATTCCCATTGCCCTGAAAGTTATTGCGGTAAGGTCGGCAAAGGTACGTGCTGTGCCTGTACCAAGATTGAATATTCCGGATTGTTTCCGGTTATTCAAAAAGAAAAAGATGACATTTACCACATCCGGAACATAGATGAAATCACGCAATTGTTCGCCATCCCTGTACCCGGGATGATGAGAACGGAACAGTTTCATCTCTCCCGTCTGATTTATCTGCTTAAAGGCATGAAAGATCACCGATGCCATTCTTCCCTTGTGATACTCATTCGGACCATAAACATTGAAGAATTTCAGTCCTGCCCAAAAGAAAGGTTGTTCAGACTGTTCAAGTGCCCATTTATCAAATTCGTTTTTTGATTCACCATACGGGTTCAATGGTTTCAGGCTGCCAATGATCGAATGATCATCATTGTATCCGTGTTCTCCGCCACCATATGTGGCTGCAGACGAAGCATAGATAAGCGGCAGGCCATAGCGGACACAGGCTTTCCAGATATCCTGTGAATAGCCAAGATTTAACCTGTCAAATACTTTCCGGTCAGACTCTGTGGTATCCGTGCGGGCTCCCATATGTACGATGAATTGGACGAACCGGTGGTTGTGGTCAAGCCATTCAAAAAAAACATCTCTTTCCACCTGATGGCTGAAAATTTTATTTTTATAATTGCCTGATTTATCAGCTCTGGAAAAATCATCCACGATCACAATGTCTTTAAACCCTTTGCTGTTCAACATGGCCACCACATTGCTACCGATAAAACCTGCTGCGCCTGTTACGATTATCATAATTATATTTGTTTGTTGATATTAAAAATAGTCAATAGTCAATAGTCGTTAGTCGTAAGTTATAAGTCATAACTCCATAACTCACTATTCACCATTCACCATTCACCATTCACCACTCACCATTCACCACTCACAAAAATATTTCATCATATAATTCAGGAATCACGTTTTTTCCCCTGGCTGTCTGAAATAACGTATTGATTGCATTTCTGCCCTTTTCTCCCAGGTCAATAGTGAAATCGTTGACGTACAGTTCAATATGTTTTTTCATTATTTCAGGTTCCATTTCCTGTGCATGTTTTCTGACAAAATTTTCTGACGATCCGGGATTCTGAAAGGCATAGACCACTGAATCATGAACTAAAATATTGATATGATCTTTTAACTTTTCAGGAAGAGACCTTTTTACTGCTATGCATCCCAACGGAATGGGCATATGAGTCTCTGACTCCCAGTATTCACCCAGGTCAGTGATTTTCTTCAATCCCCTCAGATGATAAGTAAACCGGTTCTCGTGAATGATCACACCTACGTCTGCTTCATTACTCAGCACGGCTTCTTCGATATCGGAAAACAGGTATTCTTTTTTATTGACAGTTTCGGGAAAAGCAAGGCCAAACAAAAGGTTTGCCGTGGTATACCTGCCGGGAATTGCAATCAGACAACCAGCCAGTTCGTTAGGGTATATTTTGCGTTTGCTGATCACAAGCGGCCCATTGCCATACCCCAGCGCACTTCCGGAACCGAGAATGGCATATTTATGAGAAACATAAGCATAAGCGTGAATACTAATCTTTGTAATATCGGGAATTTCTTCAAATGCCATTTTATTCAGTTGTTCCACATCAGTAATTACTGTTTCAAATTCAATTTCCGGTTCATGCAGTTTCCCGTTCACAAGAGCATCGAAAATGAAGGTATCATTGGGACAAGGTGAAAAACCAAGCTTAAGTTTCATATTAAAATAATACTTTATATGTTATTAATAGTCGTAAGTCGTAAGTCGTAAGTCATAAGTCGTAAGTCGTAAGTCGTAAGTCGTAAGTC
>JAPLDU010000153.1 GCA_026391255.1 Bacteroidia bacterium
CAATCAGACAATCAATAGTGTTAATGCCAAATAAATCAATGTAGCGTTGCATCAGTTCAATGCGCTCACTGGTGGATGAATTACCAAATTTTGCCATCATTTTAAACAAAATGGGAAAGGCCACACCTTGATAAACAATAACAAGAACCAAAACATTGATGTTTGTTGTTCCAAACTTCCAATTGGTTCTGTCCAAAGCCAGACGATATGGCGGCTTATGTGGCAACAATGCAAACACAAAGCGAGCAACAAGGTCTGTATCTAACAGATATTCAGACATAAAATGTTGTATTCTACGTAAAGAGGAATCGACCCTTACGTCTGAATCGAAACTGGCAGCCAGTTTTTCGAAGCAAACAGTCTGAACCCTGCAAAGAGCACAGATAAATAAGCCAAAGAACTTTATTCGGGCCAAATTCATTTTGTCCCCGAATATTTGAAATAAAGTTGAGAAAAAATTATTTAATTACTACTAATTTCTTAGTTGATACAAAGTCTCCAGCTTTAAACATATAAAAATAAGTTCCGTTCGAAAGATTATCAGATGATAACCTTATACTGTGAATCCCGGCAGGTGTATCTGCATTTATCAGTGTCTTCACTTCTACTCCCATAATACTGTAGAGTTTTAGCTGAACATGAGTGCCAGAAGGGATGCTGAACCTGATTTCTGTTTCGGAACTGAATGGGTTTGGTACGTTCTGCTCAAGGGCATATCCTTCAACTGGTGGCGTAGAAATATTTTCAGCACCGATTTCAGCCGATTTAGTGTATTTTCTTGAGGGATTCGGCAACACATTTAAAGGCCTCATCATATCATTATCTTCATGCTCAACAATATGGCAATGCCACACGTAGCCTGGGCCAATGCTTGGATCGAAGCTGTAGCGGGAAAGCAACTTTGGCCACCAGACCGGCAGATCGGTTGGGGCAAATCTGACCATGTAGGTCATAATCTCACCTGGATAAGCTTTAATAACATCTTTCCAGCCCCTTTCATTTGGTTCTGCTGGTATTATTGAACCCAAAAGGTAAGGAGTGATAGAAGGATTGCCTCCAACCGCCCCATCTGTGTTCTTTACATCATATTTAAACGGGGGACCTTCAGCACCCATATACATTCCTGACATTCCTCCATTAACTCCTTTAAATGAATTCATGTAGTCATTCATATAAGCTTCATTATCAAATTTCTGCCGGCCTACCAGCTGGAACTGGACCAGGTGCATATGCATCGGATGTGCATCCATAGTGAGATTGATTAGCTGCCACTTTTCAGTATTCCCTTCTACAGGTTTTTCTGTCAGGCTACCAAACATTCCCATTTCACCTGGCATTTCTTCAAATCTTGAGTTATTCAGAAGAACCATTACAGGGCCGCCATCACCCTGTACTTCATTCAGGGTTAATTGTCTGGTTACATCAGGTTTAATATTTACTTTACCTGCAAAATCAGTGAGTTTGACCAAGGGAGTACTCCTTAAATTAGAAGGGACTGAGCTTTTGTCAGCTCCAGCTTTTTTGGAGTTTTTATTGTCAACCAATTTGCCATTGACAACGAATTGCATAATACGGTCTGTCGTGCCAACTTCAACAGGATCGCCGTCCGGATATGGGGCATTAGCATCATTCATCATGGTCAGAACTGTACCGGTAGCAAAATTTGAAAAATCTATTACAACATCAGCCCTTTCGCCACCACCCAAAAGTAATTTCCGACCAGGGGCAATTATTGCAGGTGAATCAAGTAATCCACCGTCAGTGCCTACCTGTTTAATTGCAGGGCCCATTGCGCTGTTAGCCAGGTTCTGAAGCCAGACATTATAAAATCTTGCATTTGAACCATTCAGAAGACGGAAACGGTATTTACGCGGGGCTACACTTAAATAAGGCCATGACCTGCCGTTTACGGTTATTACATTACCGAAAAATTCAGGAGACCAGAAGGGATGAATGTCTGGATTAGTTGGTTCAACCGGATAATAAAGCTGCCCTTTAGTATCAAACATCCTGTCC
>JAPLDU010000030.1 GCA_026391255.1 Bacteroidia bacterium
CCTGCTGGCAGGGAGGGGATTAACCACTATGTTATGTGTCTGAAATACGCGTGGATCAATTCCCCTCCTTGCTCGCAGGGAGGGGTTAGGGGTGGGTAAAAATTGATAATATAAATAACTTGAAATTTTAAAAAAATCAAAACAGTTTCTTCTATTTTTAAATAACTATTGACTATTACCAACTATTTACTTCCTATTGCCTATTGCCTGCATATTAAAGAAAAAGTCCCGGTTTTTCCGGGACTTTTCCATGTTGTATGTTCAGGATTACTGAACCATGAATTTAGAAGACAGTTTATTATAACCGGTATTAATACTCATGATATAGGAACCTTTGGATAAGCCATTCACATTAACACTTAGCTTATGTGTTCCCGAACTCATACTACCATATATTTCCGTTTTGACAAGTTTTCCCTGCAGATCGAAAACATTGATGGTAACATCAGATTGTTTTATTAATCTGAAGCTGACATTTGCCAGATCAACAGCAGGGTTAGGATAAACAATTATGGAAGACTTTGAAACAGTGGCCTCAGGAATTTCAGGAACATCCAATGGTCCTTTAAAATCTTCACAGCGGAAGATTCCGCGGCCATGAGTACCGGCATAAATAACCCCATGGGTATTATAAATATTATGCAGCCAGTTATTGGGAAAAGTCTGCTGACGCAGGCAACACACCTGTACATTCTGCATGCCGTTTGAATTTTCATCACTCCAAACGCACGGACTTGCTGTTATATCTTCAGTACGGTAGATTCCATATTCTGTTCCCACAACTACCCTTATGTTACTATCCCAGCCAATAATGGATGAATAAACAGGCATACGTGGCAGGTTGCCCTGTTTTGATACGAAAGTCGGTGAAACAACTGTTACAGCATTGGTCGAATACATCACATAATCGCTGCTGCCAAATTCGCCCAGTGTTACGATAACATTATCCGGATCGGTAGGATCGGTGGCAATGCCGGTGATATTGCTGTTAAATGTTTTGATCAGTTTAACATCAATCACCTGGTTAGCATTATCAACGGTTGGTGTAAGAGTCATTGATCCTGACATGGCTGTATCAGTACGGGCAAATAAAAGATTGGCAGCTCTGTAGAGATTATTCCCGGCTGCGAAGAATAGATAATTTCCATCTTTAGAGAATTCAAGTTCTTCAACCAATCCAATGGATAATGAGGGTTTTACAATTGGATACCATGGGAATGTCGTACTTGCTAACTTGAAATTTAATGGTTTACGGGTTATCCAGACGTTGCCGTTAAATCCCATGGCAAAAACTGCCTGGTAAACATCCTTTACTTTAACGGTATCTCCGGGATGCAAAGTTGAGGTTAATGTATATGGTAAAGGATTGCTATTGATCTCGCTTTTTGCAGTGATGGTTTGACCCGCAAAATAAGTGATCCGGGTAGAAACAACATATTCATGCTGGGCATTCTGAACCATAGTTGTATCCACTTGAATATTGGTAAATTTTGAAATATAACTGGCGTTAAATGTTAACCAGTTATCGATCAGTAAATCCGGAATTGTATTAATAAATAATGCTGTATCAGTACTCAAAGCGTCGTTAAAACTTTCCCATAAACGGATGGGTGTTACAAACGAAGCAGCATTTGAATAATTAATTCCGATATTACCTGTCAGGCCATTCCAATATTGATTTAATATTCTATTATTAAAGAAATACTGTCCAACAGGGTTTGTTCCACCGTCAAGGCTTGAGCCCTTGGTTTGTGATCTCATGAGGCTGCCGTAATAAGTGGTGGCAAATGTAATATTAGGATCCAGCAGTGATATTTCACAATATCCTCCGTCGCCTCCTTTTACAGCTACGCTATTTTGCAGAGTGTTACCCGTAAATCCTATGTACAATGTTCCGTTATCCTGAGTACCACCGATGACGTGTCCCACTCCATCGTGCCCGATGGCATAAAACTGTACCGTATTGTAGTTTCTGTTCAGATCGGAGAAAGTATCTCCTGCATCTGTAGTTTTAAATATACCACCATCAGTACCAAAATAAATAGTATGGTTATTATGAAAATCAGGGTAAAAAACAATGGCATGATGGTCAGAATGTACATAAAAATAGCCACCACTCGAAATTTGTGACCACTGATAATTTTGCCACTTCCACATATTGCTCTGTCCTCCTACTATGACAAATTCCCGATCATCCGGGGCAACGGCGATTACATTATCATAAGTGCCCTGGTCACCCAGAGGATTAAAATCGCTGTTTTCACCATTGGGTCCTACTCCCGGGCCAATAACAGTCCAGGTTTGTCCTTTATCTTTACTCTGATAAATATTTAATAAATTTCCGTTTGGTTTTGCAGCCTGACAGTAAATATAATTCGGATCGGAGGGTGCAATGGCAAATTCAAGACGGCCGCTTGTTGAATTAGGCCAAAGAGTGTAGTTATGCTGAAAAGTAGCGCCACCATCTGTGGAAATGTAGGTTTTGTCGGCGATTGAACACACTACACTACCATCTGAGCCAACTTTAACATCGGTTGAAACAGAGCTAATTATTCCTGTAGGCAGGTACCAGGTGTCGCCGCCATCATCGGTGGTCTGCAAACCCTTGCTTGTAGAAGCATAAATTCTCAGCGGATTTACAGGGTCGGCAGCCAGTTTGCTTACATAATTGAAAATACTCTGAACATTGCTTGTCCAGGTGGAATGAACACGGACAAAATTATTATGGTCGGGATCAGTCGCTTTGGTTGATTTCCAGATACCCTGTCCATGAGCTGCTTCAACATATGGATTGCCAGAAACAATTTCACCGGTTCCGAAGTACATATCACCATTGGCTGCCTGGCAAATAGAAGCTACCACAAGATCCTGGAATGCACTTAAGTCATCACCAGTATACGGAACTTTATTCCATGAAAGTCCGCCGGTAACTGACCGCCACAATCCACCACTCACACCGCCGGCATATATAATATTATTATTATCTTTATCAATAAGCATGGCACGGGTACGTCCGCCCACATTGTCAGGACCCATCTCAATCCAGTTCATCGGATTGGTATTGGTATTTTTCTGATCACGCAGAGCTTTTACTTCGGCTTCTGCTTGCATTACATCATTAGGATCAATTTTCCCGGTAAGATGATTTACGGTACGCCTGGCCCACCAGTCCATTGCACCTTTTATGCCCTGCTCCTCAGATTCTTCATTATCACTTTGTCTGATCGTCCCCTGAGCACGAAACTTGTAAGTAAATTTTTCAGTTCTGAAAACTGAAAAAACTACTCCACAAAAGAATACAATGGTCAAAAGAAAATATATACACTTAGTTTTCATATAATTATGAATTCGAAATAATTAATACTTTCAAAAATTTTCAAACAATAAAGATACAAATAAACTGAAACTTATGCAAGTAAACTTTGAGAATATTTGTAAATGCTGTGAAACATGAAGTTTATAAAGTTTGTAAAGTTCGTAAAGTTTGTAAAGTTTGTAAAGTTCATAAAGTCGCCCAGTCGCTTAGTTCGCCCTGTCGCCCTATCGCTTCGTTCGCCCTGTCGCTTCGTTCGCCCTGTCACCCTATCGCTTCGTTCGCCCTGTCACCCTATCGCTTCGTTCGCCCTGTCGCTTCGTTCGCCCTGTCACCCTATCGCTTAGTTCGCCCTGTCGCCCTATCGCTTCGTTCGCCCATCGTTCGCCCAGTCGCTTCGTTCGCCCTGTCACCCTATCGCTTAGTTCGCCCTGTCGCCCTATCGCTTCGTTCGCCCTGTCGCCCTATCGCTTCGTTCGCCACATCGCTTTGTCGCAGAAACCTGATGCCTATTTTTGATACCTGAGTGTGGGATCAAAAATTCTACCGAATCGGTAACTGATAAAAAATGAGGGGAAAATCCGGTAATTTTCGTCGGTCATCATGATAGGAATTTTATCCGGAAACGCATCAATGGACACCCCTGTTTCAATGGCATTCAGCACATTATCCTTTTTGCCGTATTCGAAGCAGAATCCGAACTTGACATAAACACCCAGCTTGAATTTTGTTTTGTCAATGCCTTCCAAAAACGAGGCATTACCAATAATATCTGCATTTTCATGGTTGATGTAATAATCATAATAATAAGTCTGAAAATTTTCCACAACCATTGAGTCAATGACAGGTCTTACATAATTTACCTCGTAATATTTTGGTTTGAGAATACCGATAACAGGTCCGATGGTATAATAATATTTTATAGCGATCCCACCCTTGTCAAATTTACTGAAGATCTCCTTTTGGATACCGGTGCCGATTCTGAATGTGTAAAACGAATTGAGTTTACCAAAGACGAAACTTTTCTGATCGTAGTAAGCTGAAGTAGTTTTAATTTCTTTACGGTCTTGTATCCAGTTAAAATCACATTCAAACAGATATTTATAGTAACCGCCATTATGAATGGCATAGCGGAAACCGCCTCCCAGCCCGTCTGAGCTGAGATAAAATCCAATTGATTTTTCGTTCCTGTAAAATATCTTTCCGGTAGAATCGATTTCTCCCTGAGAAAAAACAATGGCAGAATATAATGAACATAGTAATATGATAATTATCCGCCGGAAATTCATGGGTTATTTTGAATAAAAAACGTTAGAAGAAGTTGTTTTGATTTTTTATTAAGTATTTGATTATTAATGTGTAATTTTTATTTTTTTTACCCTCCCCTTTGTCCCCTCCCTGCTGGCAGGGAGGGGATTGTCCGTTATGTTATATGTTCTAAATGAGCAGAATATGGTTCCCCTCCTTGCTCGCAGGGAGGGGTTAGGGGTGGGTAAAAAAATATAGTAAATATTGAGATATTAATAAATTTAAAACTGCTTCTTAATAAAAAATGTTTAAAAGTTAAATAAAGCCAATACAGGATTGTTCCTGATGTTAAAACAGATCAGGAAGATGAAACTAAGCTTTCTGCTCCAGCCTGAAATTTTCCTTACTGCTATATGCCGGGCAAGTTTGATGTGATTTACAAGAACTTATGGTTATAGCAATAAGTATTGCAGCAACAAAAAGAAAAACCAGTTTTTTCATATTTCGTGTTTCAAATCAAAAGCAAAGATAATGCATTCCTTTTTCAATTTAAAAATATTTTTAAAACTTTATTAACAGCATTCTAATTAAAATGTTGTGAACGAACCAGGATCGATTAGTTCTTCATTTGGTTTTGGTAATATGGTTTGCATCCGAATAAATCTTAGAACCTCCCAAATGTGCCTAAAACAGGCTACTCTTTATACACATCTTTTCAGTCTTAATCTAAAATATTGATTATTACTTTCTTTTGCAACTACCAAAAGAAAGTATCAAAGAAAAGTCACCGCTGCAGATGAATTTGAATGCGAAGCATAAAATAAAAAATTCCTTATCAACGAATTGCTGTTTGAGTGAAGTCGAGGATGGTGTCTGAGCTTGCCGAAGACCGAGACGGAACGAGTTCAATTCGTTAAGTCTTTTTTGCTTACTTTTTGTGACGACAAAAAGTAAGAAGAAAATAATGCAGAAAATCATCTGGTAAAAATTCAAGACAGTTTGTTAGTTATGTTAGTAACAATGTTGAATCATCAGGTTTTTTGTTATCATTGCCGGGGGAATAATTTAACGTCAATTTTATGATTAATACCATCTTACAACACAGGTCAATCAGGAAGTTCAAGACTACTGACATACCGGAACATATACTGGAAAAAATTCTGGAAGCAGCATCACGGGCTTCTACGACCGGGAATATGCAGGTGTACAGTATTATAGTTACCAAAGACCAGGCATTGAAAGAAGCCTTGTGGACTGCTCATTTCAGCCAGGATATGGTGAAAACTGCGCCGGTTATTCTTACCTTTTGTGCTGATTTTAACCGGTTTAATAAATGGTGTTACTACAGGAAAGCTGAACCGGGATATGATAATTTCCTTTCATTCTATACAGCGAGCATAGATGCAATCCTTGCGGCCCAGAATGCAGCCCTTGCAGCAGAAGACTTTGGGCTGGGTATATGTTACCTTGGAACTACTACTTATATGGCAGGAAAGATCATTGAAATTCTTAAACTTCCTTCAGGTGTCGTCCCGGTCACCACGATAGTTGCAGGCTACCCTGACGAAGACCCGCCGCTCACCGACAGGCTTCCTTTGAATGGCATTGTTCACCATGAAGTCTATCATGATTATTCGCATGAAGAAATTGATACAATTTATCTTGAGAAGGAATCACTTGAGGAAACAGCCAGGCTGATAGAAATTAATAAAACTGAAAACCTCGCTCAGATATTTACTGACAAGCGTTATACCAAAAAAGACAATGTTCATTTCTCAAGACATTTCTTAGAGATGATTGACAAACAGGGATTTATGAATAATGAGTGATGAGTGATGAGTGATGAGTGATGAGTGATGAATGATGAATGATGAATGATGAATGATGAATGATGAATGATGAATGATGAGTTATGACTAACGACTGACGACTATCGACTAACGACTATCGACTAACGACTAACGACTTCTTTCTAAAGTCTAATCAACCTGAATAGTAATATAAAAATTGATATTCAAATATTACATAATCCTGATTTTGTTATCTGTATCTTTTGGAATACATGCCCAGGAAAAAAAATACAAATTAAAAATAGTATCTGTTTCATCCTCTGAAACAGAGAATAAAAGGGAAAAACAGAAGATCCGGCCTGAAATGGATTCCTTACAGGTAGTCAGGGAACTTCAGTCCACGCTGCATGAATCTTTCAATGAAGGCCGACTGGCCGCCAGGTATGATTCAATTATCTATCGCCGGGACTCGGTGATAGCATTTATCGAAAAAGGGGTACAATATCACTGGGGAAGCTTTTGCCTGGAAAAACCTGACGAACAATTAAGCAAAAAACTCAACAATGTTTTGATCAAAACTGGTAAGAAAGCCATAAGTTACAGTGAAATTTCCAGGTCAGTTAACGATTTGCTGACTTATTATGAAAATTCCGGTTATCCATTTGCCTCTGTAAGACTGATAAATGTGAGTTTTTCTGAAGATTCGGTACACGCAGAAATCCACATTGAAAAACAAGACAGATTTATCATTGATAGTATTGAAATTAAAGGGAAAGCGAGGATTTCAGGCAATTATATTTCTCATATACTTGGGATCAGCCAGGGAGATATTTACCAGGAACAATCAATCACTTCAATCAGTAAACGAATTTCTGACTGCAGGATACTCAGGGAAACAAGGCCACATGAAACAGAATTCCATACAGGGAAAGCCCGGCTCTTTCTGTACCTTGAAAACAGAAAATCAAACCAGTTCGATGGAATTCTTGGTATCGCCCCTGATAATAAAAATACAGGTAAACTCACCCTCACCGGGAACGTGAATCTCCTTCTGGCCAATACATTTGGCAAAGGAGAAAGTTTTACTTTTAACTGGCAGAAAACCGGTCAATACAGCCAGCAGCTAAAAACCAGCCTTTCATGGCCGTATCTTTACTCTACCCCATTTGGCGCTGAAGCAGGGATCGACCTGTTCAAAAAAGACACCACATATCTTATTGTCAAATTGAGCACAGGGCTGCAATATTTTTTCGGCCTGGACAACTTTACCCGGATCACCTATTCCCATGAAAGTTCCTCGCTTGTCTCCACCTACGGACTGCAAAATGAGTCAACGCTTCCTCAATATGCTGATATAACAGCCAACATGGCCGGTTTTGGTATGCAGGTTACGCAAACCGATTACAGGATGAATCCCCGGAAAGGCTTCGTTTTACTGGCAGATGCGTCAGTCGGGATCAGGAATATAATGAAAAACAGTAAAATAAATGATGCAGCCTACCAGGGTATTAAACTGAATTCAAAGATTGTCAGATGCCAGTCAGAGTTTTGTTATTACCTTCCGTTAATTTCAGACTTTGTATTCAAATATAGAAATACCAGCGGAATAATTAGTAATTCACAACTATTTGAGAATGAGCTTTACCGCTTAGGAGGATTGAAGTCAGTCCGGGGATTTGATGAAGAATCCATTCTTGCATCCTCCTATTTCTGCAATAATGCGGAAATACGTTACCTTTTTGAAGAAAACTCAGCGGTATTTCTTTTTTTCGATAAAATGTTTTATCGTAAAGATTTGATCAGTACGTCAGTCACTGATCAGCCCTATGGTTTTGGACTTGGTGTGGATTTTGAAACCAGAACCGGGATCATTGCAATTGATTATGCATTGGGCAGCCAATTCGGTAACCCTGTTGAACTAAGGGCTGCAAGGATGCATATCGGGTTTATAAGCAAGTTCTGAGTGGTGAATGGTGAATGGTGAATGGTGACTTGTGACTTGTGACTCTTGACTAACGACTAACGACTAACGACTAACAACTAACGACTAACAACTAACGACTATCGACTATCGACTTTCGACTTTCGTAAGTACCTCATTACCATCATTTGTAATCAGGATAGTATGTTCAAATTGTGCCGACAATTTATTATCTGCAGTCCGGGCCGTCCATCCGTCATGTTTGTCGAGACGGGTGCGTTGCGTACCTACATTGATCATGGGTTCGATAGTAAAGATCATCCCGGGTTTCATGATTTCACCGGAGTTTTTTTCAGCGATATGGTCTACCTGCGGTTCTTCATGAAACTTCACTCCGACTCCGTGTCCGCAATAGTCTCTTACCACCCTGAAACCTTTCGAGTGGACAAACCTTCCGATTTCATAACCGATATTTCCGAAATAATTTCCGGGGAATGACTGAACGATTCCAATCTCGAGACTGTCAAATGCAACATTGATCAATAACTTAGCTTCCTCTGAGATTTCTCCCATGGAAAACATTTTACTGGTATCGCCATAGTAACCATCAAGAATTGTTGTCACATCGATATTGAAAATGTCTCCATATTTGAGTTTGGATCCTGATGGTATTCCATGGCAGACAACCTCATTCACCGAGATGCAGCACGATTTGGGAAACTGCTGGTAATGCAGTGGGGCCGGAAGTGCTCCGTGATCACGGATATATTCATCAATCTTTTTATCGAGAAATTCAGTGCTTACTCCTTCATTCAGAAATGATCCGATGTAAACGAGCGTATCAGCAGCAAGACGGCAACTTTTTCGGATACCTTCAATCTGTTCAGCAGTTTTTATGATAATCTTTTTTGCCATATATCAGTCAATGCCCTATGAATGATTAATTTCAGATGGGAGAACAAAAAAAAAAGGGTTGTGTTCGTTTCAACCCTTTTATTCATGAATAATTAACTATTTTGTTCAGAGTTCAAAGTTCAGAGTACAGAGTTCAGAGTTCAAAGTTCAAAGTACTGAGTCGTTAGATCATAAAGTTTATAAAGTTCGTAATATTTAATCCTGATTCCTGATACTTGTTTCCTGATACTTGATATTTCGTAACTCGTAACTCGTAATTCGTAATTCGTAAATTAAAAAAGTCTGTCTTTAAATGGTTCAAATGTCATAAAATCAGCATGATGAACGATAAATGCTTCGGTAGTACGTTTGACCATATCTCCTTCGCCGGCATGAGTGGCAATTATATGGCAAACTTCTGCAGGAACGCCGCATTGTTCAGCCAGGCTTACTCCTGAGAATGGATGGCGAAGGTACTTACCATATTTACCCTGGACAGATTTTCCATCTTTCAGTTCATATTCAAGTAATTTGCCAACATCTGCAAGGATAGCTCCCGCAATAAGCACATCCATATCAACCGGTAGTTCGTTTTTAAAAAATTCGTTCATTTTATTGCCTGCATCCCTTGAGATATGGACCACTGCACGTTTATGATCCATAAAACTTACTTTCAGGCCGGGACCGCATAACAGGGTAAACGGAATGGACCTAAGATCACCGGGACTGAGCACGCTTTTTTCAAGAGCCAGTTCCCAGGTTTTAGCTGTTTTCTCACGCAAATCCACATTACTGATCCACATCAGTTCAGGCCAGAGCTCCAGTACTTTTCCATCCATAGGTTTATGAGTTATAAGTTATGAGTTATGAGTTATGAGTTATGAGTGATGAGTGATGAGTGATGAGTGATGAATCAGGTATCAGGTATCAGGTATCAAGTATCAAGTATCAAATTATGAGTTGTCAATTATGAGTTATGAGTAATTGCCTATTGCCTAATGCCTAATGCCTATTGCCTAATGCCTATTGCCTATTTCATTTTTGCAATAACGGCATCTGCCATCTGAGAAGAAGAAGCAGCGCCCATTTCAACGGCCTTTGGGGAGCCGGGCAGTTTCATCATGTCATAAGACCGTACTTCCCCTTCGGCAACTACTTCGGTGACTGCTTTGTGTATTTTAGCTGAAAGAGCATATTCGCCGATATGATCAAGCATCATACATCCGGAAAGTATCATGGCAATTGGGTTTACGATAGACGGGGAAAAATCGGCATATTTAGGAGCCGAACCGTGGGTTGGTTCAAACACGGCTACCTGTTCGCCGATATTGGCAGAACAGGCAAATCCCAGTCCGCCAACGAGGCCGGCAAATCCATCGGAGACAATATCACCAAACATATTGCCGGCAACGATCACATGGTAGGTTTCAGGGTTCTTTGTAAGCCACATCATCTGGGCATCAATATTGGTATCCTGGACTTTAATCCCCGGAAAATCATTCCTGCTCATATCCTGGGCAATTTTCAGCATCATTCCTGAGGTTTCGCGCACTACATTTGGTTTTTCACAAACAGTGACGGTATCGAAACCTTTTTCCCTGGCATATTCGAAAGCAGCCTTCACTATGCGGGTGGTGTATTTTTTTGTAAATATCCTGGTAGATACCGCCAGTTCAGGCCTGGGACACCATGCAAAATTTTCTTTGAATTTTTTATGAGTCATCAGGGCATCATAAACCTGGTCGGAAGGATTGGTCCACTCAACTCCACCATACAGGCATTCTGTGTTTTGGCGGAAAATCATGGTATCAATTTCCGGTTCTTCAATCTTACCACCGAATCCACGCCTGATAAAATTCAGCGGATTACCTTTAAAAGTTTTGCAAGGCCTGATACATATATCGAGGCCAAAATGCTGGCGCATGGTAACAATGGGACTGTAATAGACCAGTCCTTTTCCCCTGAGTTCCGGATTCAGTTCAGCCTCTGCTTTATCTTTCGGTTTTGATGTAATGGCTCCGAAAAGGGCTATTTTGTGTTTCGCAAGAAGCTGAATAGTCCTGTCAGGCAAAGCGTCACCTTCGGAGCACCAGAAATCCCATCCGATATCACCCCATACATATTCAGCATCAAAACCAGCAGCATCAAGTACACGGAGTGCCTCTTTCAGCACGATTTTACCGATTCCATCGCCCGGTAATGCAACAATTGTTCTTTTTCCCATAATTTATTTTTATAATTGACTATAAATTAACAACCTGATTTCGGGGGTAAATTTAAAATATTTAAATCTATTTTTTCACAGATATTTTATTAAACATTTTACATGATAAATCAAGACTCTGCAAGGAAAATATTACCTGCAGCCTTTTTAGTCAGCAAGCCAGAATTCAGAAAATCTATTAATAATTAAATTGTCCGGTAAAATGTTTGAGATTCTTCGCTTCGCTCAGAATGACAAGCTGTTCTGTTGATTTATCAGGGAAAGAGGTTACTGGAGGCGAAGCCTCCAGTAACCCC
>JAPLDU010000130.1 GCA_026391255.1 Bacteroidia bacterium
AAAATTTTCAATACAGTAAACCATGAATATGATTCTAACAGTTTCCTGAATAAGCCAGCATGTGTGTAATGCCCGGCCTTTTCCCGCGTACCCTCCAGTACTTCAAGACAATGCTCGGGAGGGATGTTATAATCCCACATCAGGCTCCTCATGAATTTGAGCTTTTCTTCGTATGAAACCCTTACGTCCTGGTACATGGGGTCAGTTAAAAGTCAATAGTCAATAGTTATAAGGCATAAAACGTAAATCGTAATTCGTAATTTATTACACTTATGCCTTATATCTTATGCCTCCGCCGTGGCAGATGCCTAAATTTCTATTGCTTTGGCGATGAGGAATTCACTGATCTTAGGAAAATAATTTAATACTTTTCTTCCTTCCGCTGAAAAAAATATCTCTGATGTCTTTTTAGTTCCCAGTATTTTCAGAAGTTTTCTTACATCATCCATGCTGCCATAATTCAAGATGGTTTCAACAAGGAACTCCGGGCTGATATCCTGCTTTTTATCTTCCGGCGTGTACCAGAACAAATTGCTGTGCCGGCTTATGAATTCCTTTATTTCCGGGCTGTTCATTTCCTCTTTGGAGACCCGTTAGATTTTCCGTTATTTTCACTTTTCCACAAAAGAAGGGCTTCGGGGTAGTCCTTCAGGTGTTCGCTCAGTTCGTCCTGGCTGATTCTGATGTATCTGATCCTGCGTTTGACTAATTTTTCGGCTTTTTCTATCAGCTTTAGCAGGTATAATTTATCAATGTTATTACCAACCAGCACCAGGTCAATGATCTTACTGTCGAGGCCACGGGCAAAATCACCCACCAGGTAAGCGCCTGAAATACCTCCCAGGTTTGTCTGTACTTTCATGATCACCTGGTCGATCCCTGTATATTTCAGGATGATGTTATGTATGTCATTAAATAGCGGATGTTTGATATTGGCCCTGAATACTTTTTTGTTTCCATTGATTTCAGATGTAAGCAGCCTGGCTTCCTCAAAACGGTTCAGCTCCTGCCTGATCGCATTGGTCGATTCCCTGAATTCAGTTTCAAGGTCACGCAGGTAACTGGTATTATTGCTGTTAAGAAAAAATTTCAACAACAGTTTTACGCGCGTTTTAGATGTGATTAAGGTGTCGAGCATTGTGGTATTTACACGGCTTCGCCCCGTCAGTCACATAACTATGTCTGACCGGGGCAGGTTACAGGCAGTGGTTCAGAATTTTTGCTATGCCTGTTATTTTCAGAATATTAAATTATCTGCTTCTTAAAATACCTGCTATTAAAATTGAGTAGCAAATGTACTCATTATTCAGATATTTCCAAATTATTTAATGGAAAATCAGCAAATAATTTGTAAAAAATTTGTTAAATTGTTGAAAAATAGGCATCCGCCACGGCGGAGGCACCAGGCAATAGTCAAAAGTCAAAAGTTAAAAGTAATAAGTAAAAAGTGGTTCTTCCGGCACATGTGTAGGTCATCGAATAAGTCGGCAAGAGTATTAATCCAAAATATTTTTCTGTCTTCCTGGTGCATTTGAAATATTGAAAAAACTTAATAACCATGAACAGTCCCGGAGGGACATAATATCGGTAGAAATCTATGGACATCACATAAATATAAGTTTCAGAAAAACGAAATATTGAAAATGTTATGTACTCCCAATCAACTCAGATAAAGTCATTTCACAGATATGATTGAAAAATATTTCGTACTTACGGCATTAAGCTTTAGGAATGGGAAATCTTTCTACCAATAAAATACATCTCATTTAAATGAACATTTTTATTTTTACCTACGCATTTACCGCAAGAACCTAAAAGTCATAAGTCGTAAGTCGTAAGTCGTAAGTCATAAGTCGTAAGTCGTAAGTCGTAAGTTCAGAACTCCTGACTTCTTGATGTTAAATATAGGGGTTTACTGAATATTATCGCAATCTGGAAAAACGGCATATTCTAAAATATTAAGCAATTAACATGCATTATTGCGATATATTTACACATTAATATACAATGCTTTAC
>JAPLDU010000011.1 GCA_026391255.1 Bacteroidia bacterium
AAATTGTAGCAGATCGTTGTAAATTTCACCTAAATTTATGTAATCTGCTGGTGACTGATCATTTATCTGCAGGAGTTGTCTGATATATTTTATTTGATCCGTTGAAGTTTCAAAGAAGTAGGCATACTCGTAATCAGTCATTATCCTGATATATTGTCGCGATATTTTATCCCTTTTCAAATGATTCTGTAATGCCATTTCTTTTGCCTGATCCATCTTGTCAACGGAACTGGAACTATATGCAAAAGCCAATAAAAATGCTGAGTATATGAAATCCGGATCACAATGAGATGCCTGTATCAGAAAAGGAATTGCTGTAGCGTAGTCCCTCTTCAAAAAAGCCTTCAGTCCGAAGATATAATTTCTGTAGGCCTCTGATGATGTTGTTGAAACATAAGATTGAAAGTCGGTGGTTAAATCCTTTTCCAGTTTAGATATTAAAAGAGAATTTTTTACCTGTTTTGAAAGTGAATCAATGAGAGGAAGTATTTTCTCAGCCGTACCATCTATCTGAAATGATTTAAATACCTCTTCTGTTTTTGAGTCAATCAGTTTCGCATGTAGCCGTATTATTGTACCTATCTGATTTATTGTGCCTTGTACAAAAACATTGGCATCGAGTTTTTGCGAGATGTTACTGGCAACCGAAGGTGTGATGGATGCATAATTTGTGAGGTTGTTATCTTGCAGCACGGTGATGATCGATTCGGTTTGCCTGACCTTTAATTCTTCAGAGTTCGATAGCAGTGTGATCAGATTATCCTGGATCATTTCCTGCCAGAAGTTTTTCGTGGTATCACTGGTCAAATTCTGAAAAGGCATTACAGCAACAGAAATCTTCTCACCTGATGATCTCAGTTGTTCCAATGTATCCCTTTTGAAAATCCTCGGCCAGGCCATGATTCCAGCTATTATTACCAAAACGCCTATACCTGTTGCCCAGGGCCAAGGCTTCCTCTTGATTCGAACAAATGGTTTCTCCTTCTTTTCGCTATTATCGCTCTTTTCGATTTCAACCGATCTCTCAATAGCCAAACCCTTCTCTTTTCCCGCAATACCCTCTGCTGCTTTCAGTCCCGTAATAATCTCCTTTATCGCATTGGCCACCTTGTTGATCTGGTCTCTGTAAACCAGCTGCTGGCCGGTTTTGGAAAGATCATCATCCCGTTGCCGCAACGGACGGTTGACTCCCTGTGAATGATAAATAAAATCCACCGGTCGGATAGTACCAAGATAGCTTTCGGAAAGTTTGATATCCTCTGGTTCAAGATCGTGAATCCTGACCGGCAATACCCTGGAGGCGACATTTCCACCTGACAGTTTTACTTTCAATCCGAACTGATCATGGGAGGCCTGATCGATAAATGCCTTGAATTCATGATCCCAGGCAAATGATTTCGGATCGCAATAGGTTCGTGAAATAATCGGGATAAAAACAAGGCACTTCAGCTTCGATCTCAGGGACTCGTCCACGTCATGCGTCTCCAGCAGCCCGTCATGTGGATTAATGTCGAAATAAACGCTGACATCCTCCTTGAAGGTGGCTTCCAGTTCCTTCTTCAGATGATCAACAAATTCTGTCACCCAGCCGTCATACTTATTATCTTTCTGGCGGTAGCTGATGAAGATGTCGTATTCGTAGCCGGAGAGAACCGATGACATATTTAAGAAATTAGTTCATTACTGGACAAAACGCTTAAATTGACCACCTATCGGCAGAGTAAATTAACCACCCCCCGGCGGAGTTTCTGACCAGTCTTTTTACCCCTCTTCAAATCGATCATTCAAGCTGCTTTTTTAGCTGATGTTAAAGATAACTTTTTTGTTAATGCAATTCTATCAGATGTGTTTGCTTGCCAGAGAGCTTCTCTCGAAGTGAAGGTCCCTTTTTATGGAAAGCTTTCCATAAAAAAGGTTATGGAAACAATTAAGTTATGTAAAGTCCAACGCAAAGCATATTGATTATCTGCATATTACAAGCATTCTTTA
>JAPLDU010000003.1:0-17632 GCA_026391255.1 Bacteroidia bacterium
CCGTTCCTGTCCCATTCCAGGCTGTAGTACTTACCATGTTTTCATTTAAAGTGCTTGATCCTCCGTTCAATGTTCCCGCAGATAGTGTTACTATCCCGCCAAATGAATGTGTCAGTCCTGTGCCAAGATTCAGTGTCCCTCCTGTTCCATTGATGGTAAGCCCGCCACGATTCACATTTCCCTGCAGTGTAGCAATACCACCTGTCTTTGTCATGGATACCGTACCTGAGTTAGTGAAGCTGCCTATGCTTTGTGTAGAGGTTCCTGTTATCGTTACCCCACCTGAACCACTTGTTGTTCCTCCGTTATTGATAAAATTACCGTTTAAAGTCAGTAAAAAGGTTGATATGACTAATGTTGCGCCATTATTGAGGGTGAGGGGAACAGATGCATTAAAGACTTTGGCAGCATCCATAGTTATTGCTCCGGTATTGGCAATAATTATCCCACCGGTAGCGATAAATGGTGTGATCCACTCTTCCGGTGTGGATGTTCTGGCAGTTGATGTATTGTACTGAAGTGTTGCATTTGCACCATATGTTACTACTCCTGTCGTCACTGTAATTGTTGCAGTTTCTTCCATTGAAAGTATGCCATTTACTGTGGGTGTTGTAGCAAATGTCTTTGTTCCTGAATTTGAAAGAGTAAGATTGTTGTATGTAACAACAGCACATGTTTGTGCTCCGGCGTTATTATAAATTACAGTGCTGTTATTCGTTGTAAAATTTCCGCTGTTGGAAAAGTTGCCGCTGATTGTTAATGTATTTGATCCGCTTATACTCAGCGAAGCGCCTGTATTGATGGTAAGATTATTACAAACGGCTGATGCACCGATCACCGGTTGATTACCTCCTGAAGGAATAATTACATTTGTCGCAGAAGTCGGTACTGCACTGCCACACCAGTTGGATGCCGTATTCCAGTCGGTACTCGTTCCTCCTATCCATGTTCCCGCATTACAGGAGGATGTACTTACATTTAATATGCCGGTTGCAGCAGCAAAATAACTGGAATTAATATATGTTGCCCCCGATCCGGTACCTCCCCACGAGCCGTTCGGCTGGCCATAGCCCCCGAGTGTAAGGTTAGTGGCGGAAGAAGTGTAGGTGCCCAGACCGAGCAATCCTCCCGAACCATCCAAAGATAGTGTTCCTGTTGATATAGCAGCCTGTAATGCCGCCGTGCCCGATGTCTTAGTCATTGATATTGTACCGGTTGTTGTGATGCCGTCGATGCTTTGTGCTGCGGTGCCGGTAATCGTGATAGTTGAGCCATTGGCAGTAAAGGTACCGTTGTTATCAAAGTTGCCGCCAAATGTCAGGGCATAGTTGCTGGCCGCACTTGTATTTAAAGTTGCTCCGTTGTTGATGGTAAGAGGAACAGAGGCATTAAACACTTTGGCGCCATTCAGTGTCACTGATCCTGCAGTATTGGCTATGATTACTCCACCACTCCCTGCAAATGTCGCAGGCCACTCTGTGCCTGTTGTATGAGTATCAGTTGTTTTGTACTGCAGTGTCGCTGATGCTCCGTACGTCAGGGCTCCTGTCAATGTTGCTGTAGCAGTTCCTTCTATTGAAAATATACCATTTACAGTATTGGCATTTGCTAATATCTTTGCCCCGGAGTTCGAAAAAGTGAGATTGTTAAATGTTGTTGTGGTTGCTGATAGTGTCTGGGCGCCTGCTGCACCGAAATTCACCGTACCTGTCCCTGCAGTGAATACCGTTCCTGTCCCGTTCCATGCCGTTGTACTTACCATATTCTCGTTTAATATGCTCGAACCTCCATTCAATGACCCCGCTGTAAGGGTTACCACCCCTGTAAATGTATGCGTCAGGCCTGTGCCAAGATTCAGTGTCCCACCGGTTCCGTTGATGGTAAGCCCGCCTCCGTTCACATTCCCCTGAAATGTGGCGATACCTGCGGTCTTTGTCATCGATATGGTGCCGGTGGTGGTAAAACCATCTATACTTTGTGTACCGGCTGTACCGGCTATCACAATCTGGGAAGCGTTGGCAGTGAATGTACCCCCGTAATTATGAAAATCTCCTCCAAAGCTTACCTGGTAATTATTGGCGGAAGAAGTATTTATCGTGGCACCACTGTTAATGGCCAGCGGAACCGATGCATTAAAAACTTTGGCTCCGTTCAGTGTCACCGATCCGGCAGTATTGGCTATGATAACTCCACCGGTCGCTGCAAATGTCGCAGGCCACTCTGTGCCTGCCGTATGCGTATCGGTCGTTTTGTACTGAAGTGTTGCTGTTGCTCCGTAGGTCAGGGCTCCTGTCAATGTTGCAGTAGCAGTTCCTTCTATTGAAAATATACCATTTACAGTATTGGCATTTGCTAATGTCTTTGCCCCGGAGTTCGAAAAAGTGAGATTGTTAAATGTTGTTGTAGTTGCTGATAGTGTCTGGGTACCTGCTCCACCAAAATTCACCGTTCCTGTTCCTGCTGTGAATACCGTTCCTGTCCCATTCCAGGCTGTAGTACTTACCATGTTTTCATTTAAAGTGCTTGATCCTCCGTTCAATGTTCCCGCAGATAGTGTTACTATCCCGCTAAATGAATGTGTCAGTCCTGTGCCAAGATTCAGTGTCCCTCCTGTTCCATTGATGGTAAGCCCGCCACCATTCACGTTGTCCTGAAAGGTAGCAGTTCCGGCTGTCTTGGTCATTGAAACAAGACCGGTAGTCGTAAAACCATCGATACTCTGAACACTGGCATTATTAGTTATTACGACAGGAGAAGCATTGGCAGCGAATGTTCCATTGTTATTAATAAAATCACCGCCGAACGTCATCTGGTAGTTATTGGCGGCAGAAGTATTTAAGGTGGCACCGTTGTTAATGTTAAGCGGAACTGAAGCATTAAGTACTTTTGCTGCATTTAAAGTAATCGCTCCGGTATTGGCAATAATCACTCCACCGGTGGCTGCAAACGGAGTGATCCATTCTACTCCTGCTGTTCTGGCGGTTGAGGTATTATATTGTAGTGTTGCCGTGGTTCCATATGTAGGTGCAGCAGAAGCCGTTGCCACGTCCTCTATAGATAAAATTCCGTTTACAGTAACACCGGTTGTGGTTTTTGCTCCTGAACCGGATAAGGTCAGATTTTGATAAGTAAAACCGTGAACTGTCTGGGCTCCGGATGCGTTATAATTTACCGTACAACCGGACGCTATTGTTAATGTGCCACCAACAGTGGTGGTTGTAAGAAGTCCGACTCCTACATTTAAAAGTCCTGCACCGGAAAATGCAATGGTGGCACTTAAACCAGTATTATCAGTGGTAATATCTCCTGAAACCGTCACTGTTCCTGTAGATATTGTGATCTGGTGGTGGTTGGGCCCTCCTCCACTGGTAAAAGCAACACTTCCGGCATTCAGAATACCTGCACCGACAATAACCTGGTTGAACCCGGCAGCTGATCTGGGAATGGTAATTGCACCTGAAACATCGAGCTGGTAAACACCGAGAGTTAGAGAAGTGGCTGTTACAGTTGTGAAAGTAATTGAAGCACAGGCAGCATTCGTTGTTAATGTTACATTATGACCTCCTTCAATGGTCACCACATCACCGGCCACAGGATAACTTGCACCTCCTGTCCCACCTGAAGTTGCCGACCACGTAGAATTTGAATTCCAGTTGCCGGTGACCACTGAAAAACGGTTCGCAGCATTTATTACTGAATAACTGATAATAAAAAATAACAGTATCAGAATTTTATTCATAACCGGATGCCGGTCTGATCTCCCGGTCTGTTTAACCGTAAATGCCTGGTTTCATTCAAAATACCTGCTTATTATATAGTTTATCGTAAATCGATTTCCGCTTCTGTCAGTTTTGGGTTCCTGGTATTATTCTGTGAATCGAATTCAATGTGAAGTTTTCCATGGTGGTAATCCACTTTGTCTTCTTTTTTCAGGTTCAGTCGAAAATGCCTGATCAAATTGGGAGTATAAACCGCCAAACCTTTGGCAATCCCCACTTCGGTAGTAATACCTGATTCAGAAATATAGTTAACCTTAATATCCCCATAGACTGACATATTACCTCTACGGTTAAAGGTCATATTCAACCTGGGCAGTGTATCATTGAACATTTCAAATGACAGGCCCGACAGGTTCACAGTCGCATCATTTTCTCCGACCCGGATAATTACAGCAATAGAAATACCAAATACAGGAGTAAGTGTAACAGATATTTTAGTAGTATCCTTCCTGGTTTCTTTCTCTCCTAAAGATTTTTTTCTGATTATTGATCTTAAATACAAATGAGAACGGTATTCTCCCGGGACCAATTCGTTTGTTTTTATCAGCTGTAATTTTATTATCTGAACTTCATTTGGCGCCAGTGTCACAGAGCGCGGGAAAAATCTAATAAATTTATTTGCAAATCTTTGATCAGAGTCAGGGGTATTAATTTCCTCGACATCCCCGTCATCTTTCATACGGTAGTTAATTAATGAAATATTATAGGTCGCTGAATCTTGCCCTGCGTTTGCCAGGTTAAGAGTCTCCGTTTTCTTTGATCCTTCAAAAACCACCCTTCGTGGGAAGATTTCGAGATTTCCCTGTGCATTTGAGCTATTCAGGTCAATTCCTACTAATAAAATGGTTATCAAAAAAACACGACAAATACTTTTTATAAATCTTCTTGCATAGGCAAATTGCAATTGATAAATCCTGATCATTTTGAAATTTTTAGATGTGTTTTTGCAAAAATAATAAATAATAAGAGATCATTTAACCGGGGGGTAAAGAAGACAAATTACAGGAAGGTCAGGGTTGCAGGTGGAAACAGCACATTTCAACAGGAAGCTGTTTATAACTTTTTTACAGAAAAGCCAAAATCTTTTCTTTTCCAAAGAAATGAGAAATTCAATAACTGTTTTGGTTCATCCGGATAATGCGTAGGTCGATGTATAAGTGAACAAGAGTATTAATCAAAAATATTTTTTTTGTGTCTTTGAAATGTTGAAAATACTTAATAACCAGATACTGTCCCGGAGGGACATAATATTGGTAGAAATCTATGACCATCACCAAAATATAAGTTCCGTTAGGAACGAAATATTGAGAATGTTATATATATCCAATCAATTCAGAATCATGTTATTTCAAGGATATTTTAGAAATATATCGTACCTACGGTACTGATATTTTAACGGGATCTATTTCTACCGATATACAGTCCCTAACGGGATTTATAAAATGCATTTTCTGAAAGAGTATATTCATATTATTCAATATTTTGATTTACGAATATCGATTACTCACAACTATTTTTTATTTTTTAAGGTGTTCGTGAAATCGCTTCGCTAATATTATCATTAAATCAGATTATTACACATACTTCATTAATCAAAAATCGTTGATCCTTGTTCTTAAATCAAAAAAGAATGACTTTAAAGACTAATTATAATGAAGAGTCACCTGGAATGGGGTGGCTGAAATATAGTTACCGGGTGACTGATTGGGTCCCACATGTAAGGTGGCACCCACGTTCAATATCTGGGATCCGGAATTATCTAGTGCTCCGGTGCCGGAAGGATTGCTTGTCCAGGAATCCACGGTCATTGTATGACCTGAGTTATCATCTATTAATGTGGCAACCGAAGGTAAGCTGATCGTAAATGTGTAACCGGGTGCACCTGAAACAACGAATGTTCCGGTATTCACTTCACCTGTTTCTCCCGGCAGGCTTATACCACCGGAAGAAGTACGGACATTCGCCGGACTAAGGGTGACCATTCCCTCCGTTGCTGAATTGGCAATATTACCAAAATTCAGATCCGTGGTTTTTACCAGGTTCATTGGGGTAACAATAGTAGCCATAGCTGAGGAAGAGGCAGTAACCTGGGCATAACAAGGGAAGTTGATTCCGAAAACCATGACAGTAAAACCAACTGCCCCTGCCATATATTTTATTTTTTGATACAAAATGATCTGCTTTTATCTGATGATGCAAAGATACTGATATAAAAGTTATTTTTCCTTATATTTTGACCAAATTACTTAAATCATTGACAAAAATACTTATTTAATAGTCAGAATTTACTGAAGTGTCATATCAGTAATTTTTCTGATTATTCCTTTACAGATTACTGATAGACTGTTATTTTCTTTTGCCAGTAATATTGGATAATTATTGAACGTACAGTCTGAAAGCATTGCTGTACCTGTGTTACAGTCAGATAAATAACATTAGAATACAATCCTTATCCGGAAAATTTTCTTACATTACTTCTGAAAATTTACCGGTCTTTTACACCTGTACATATGTAATATACTTAGCTTGTATTACATAAATCCTTAGAGAAAGAAAAGGAAAGCTTAGGTCATTTTCAGTTAGCAGTCATCAATTTTCAGTTGCCTGCCTATATATTTGAGTATTTACGTAAATACTTTTGGATCAACAAATTTATTAATGAACGGATTATAAACTAAAAATTTATCAAAATGAAAAAAATAAAAGTCTTAGTACTGTTAATCCTTGTTACAGGATTTTCTGCCGATTTATTTGCGCAGGCAAATGCTACAGCAACTTCATCATCAGAAGCTACCATTGTTACGCCTCTGGCTATTGCAAATGTCTGGCAGTTGAATTTTGGAAATATTGCCGTTAATACCGTCTCTAATGGAACAGTTATTCTGGACCCGTCGGCAGCGGCCACACGTACTCCTTCTGGTGGTGTAACACTCCCACTTGATAATGGTACAGTAACTGCAGCTAAATTTTCAGTTACAGGTACTGACGCCTACGCTTATACATTGACCTTACCAGGAGGTGGTCCAACTGGTACTACTGTTATTACCATTGCTAATGCTTCAAGTTCAACCGATGTAATGACAATTGATACATGGACAAGTTCTCTTTCTTCACTTACCGGTGGATTATTAGATGGTACTGGTCAACAAATTGTATACATTGGAGCAAAGTTACATGTTAGCTCCAGTCAGTTACCAGGTGATTATAAGAGTTCCTTTACTGGTGGTTCAGGTGATTTTACTATAACGGTCAATTACAATTAATATTCAAACCCAAGCATAAAAAAACGCAGCCCGATTCGCTGCGTTTTTTTATGCTTATATTATGATTCTTCAGATAGACTCACACTACACCTACCTGTCAGGTTTTATAATCATACCTGAATCAAAACTTTAAGAAATTACAGATTGCCCATATCAGGAGATCTGTTATCCTGTGATTGGTTTATTATGTATTTCCATTTTATTATATGTAGTCTGTCTGCAAATAAACAGAATCATAGTATTGAATCCATTCCGTCTCTTTCTCTGACTACATTCAAATAACAACTCGTTTATATTTATTAGGCTTTGTTATCATTATACCTGACAAAACTTTATTTTCCAAATAAACCTTAGTAGAAAACTATGCTTCGCTTATCATCTTACCTTATTCCTAATGACTGGAATTAGTTAATAAGATTCTACTGGTTTTGTAGATTATTTCTGATTCATCCGGAATATACTTAGGTGAATGAGTAAGTTAATAAGAGGGGTAATCCAATTTATATTCATTATTAGTTGACGTATTCAAAAAATTGAACAACTGTATAAATATGTATTGTCCCAGAGGGACATAATATCGGTAGAAATCAATGACCATCCACAAAATAAAAGTTCCGTCAGGAACGAAATATTGAAAATATCATATACATCCATTCAATACAGATTCATGTTATTTCAAGAATATGATAGAAAAATATTTCGTACCTACGGCACTTGACATTCGAATAGTATATCTTTCTGCCGATATGCCGTCCCTAACGGGACTAAAAAAACGCATTTTCTGAAAGAGTCTTTTTTATATATATCTGCTCATTTAACTGAAGAACCATTTTTAATGAATTATTAAATTCCCGAAAACCCCTATTCATCTCAGCAATCCTGAAGAAAGAATCAGCATTTGCTCTCTAAATTTCAGTTATTTGCCTATTCTTCACTGACAGGATCAGATTACATTTGAAGGTGATACCATAATTAATTTGGTTAGCAGCAATTATCTATTTGTAATAATGTAAATTATTCAAAATGAAAAAATTGAAAATTTTATTGTGTATGTTGGCTGGAATAGTACTTCTGACAACAAGCTTAAAAGCCCAGGAAACTGCAGCAGGCAGTAATCTGCTCTCCATGGGTATTCCTCCCATCGCTTTACTGTCTACAACTACCAACGTATCTCTGGTACTGACCACATCAACTCCGGGGGCAGCGGTTGGAGGCGGAACCGGAACCGCATATTTGCAGCTTTCTTCTATTGTGGCTGCCAATAAGCACCGTACCGTCACAGCATCCGTGGGTGGTATTCCCACCGGGGTTACCCTGGCCATCGCAGTAGCCGTTCCCTCAAATGGAAACTGGGGTGGTATAACAGGTACCGGTTGCGGCGCTACTGCCCTGGTCAACGGAGGAAATGCCGTCACAGTTGTATCAGGTATTGGAAGTTGTTATACTGGTACAGGACCCAATGATGGTTATATCATTTCTTATACATCAGGTGCGGCCGGTGGTTATGGATCTATTGTAGCTTCCACAGGTACTACTGCCACGGTTACCTTAACCCTTACCGACGATATTTAATTCCCGGGTTCCCATTTTTTTGGGAAAACTCATCATTTTGATAATGGGGTTAAATGCCTTCCGGCTAACCAGTTAGACTTTGCCTGACTGGTGTTTCCGGTTGCGTTTGGCCCCTCTTTATTAAATGAATATCCCTGCCTGAATACCGGTAACAAAGTTTAATCTATTTGAAATTAATGAAATAACATCAACCAATATGAAATTCAGGATACAACTTGTTTTATCTTTTTTGATGCTCTTCCTGCCTTGTATTTTATCAGCCACCATTGAGGTGGTGGGTAGTCTCAGGCAGGTACAAACTGGCAATCCGGGGGATACCTACAAAGGACAAATCACCATGCAGAACACAGGTGATTCTCCACAGGAAGTAAAAATATACCAGACCGATCTTCAATATAACTATGAAGACCAGACGTACTATGAAGACCCGGTGAGTCACAACCGCTCAAACGCTAACTGGATCGTCTTCAGCCCGAAGAACCTCATTATCAATGCCAACGAGACCCAATATATAAACTACGAAGTCACCATACCGAAAATTGACAGCCTAAAAGGCACTTACTGGAGCGTGCTTATGGTCGAAGGAGTAAACCCCATTGATCCGAACCAGCCTGGAAAACTAAACGTTAATACAATCATGCGGTATGCCATTCAAATAGTTACCGAGCTGGGCAATAAAGGTACCGGTGGATTGCAGTTTCTTGAACCTACCATAGTACAGGATGGGGACAAGCTTTTCCTTGCCGTTGATATCATCAACACAGGAGATCATTTTATTGCACCTGAAGTATCCATGGAACTGTTTGACGAAAAAGGAGTATCGGTCAAAAAAATAGAAGGTGGCAAGAAAGGATTGTATCCCACAACCTCCACCCGGTTTCGCATTAACCTGGAAGGGCTGGAAGGGAACAAGACTTACCAGACTTCCATTATTGCAGCCGGTAAAGATGAAGATGTATTCGGAATTCAGTACACTCTATATTTTTGATTGTCTATTTTGTAATATGCATAAAAATTCTACTTCATACCTGATGATAAATGGTTATTCCAACCTGGAAAAGCCAGAGCCAATCAGGAAATCACAAATATCAAAATACAAACTACAAAGAAATCCGAATCAACAAAATGACAAATTCAAAACCGGTTTATGCATATCATATTTGAAATTTTGGTATTGTTTATTATTTGTTTTTTGTGATTTGTTTTTTGGAATTTTTTGTCAAAACGCGTCAAGAGTTCAGAAATAAGATACTATTCGTAGGTAAATGGTAAAACCATGCTGAGAAAGGGGTTGATCATATTCATTTTTGTATATTATTCACTGGCTGGCATGGCGGGTCCAGGAGGACTTGTTATTAAACTGCTTAATGAATCAAAACAGGAAGCTAACCCCGGAAGCACTTTAAACCTGGTCATTCAGATCATCAACAGTTCTGACTCTGCCAGGGAATGTAATCTGAATATCACCAGTCCTTCAGGATGGAGCCACATCATGAATTACAATTCCATTCCGGTTCAGAAAAACAGTTCAGTGAACAAAATCCTTAGCTTTCATGTCTCAGAGGATGCACGGGTCGGAGATTATAGCTTTCTGGTTGAAGCAGTGGAAAAAGCCACCAACTGGAGTTTTTGTAAAATAGAAATTCCGGTAAGCGTTTTGCCCAGGTATGAATTTGTACTTAAAAAGTTTGAATCTCCTGAATATGTATTCGCCGGTGATTCACTTACCATAAACTACTATGTTCAAAACCTTTCGAATTTAAATACTGACATCAAAATCAATGAAGTAAACGAAAAAGGAATTAAAGTAAAAGATCTCTATCTGGCACCGGATTCAATTGTTATTACAAAAGTCACAATATCAACGGACAAAGACATAGAGACCCACATCAGGAAAAACATTCTTATCACCGCTTCACTTGCTGAGAGTCCTGAAACCCAGTCTGCCTTGACTTTTATTTATGATGTCATCCCATCCACACAGGTGAAATTTGATCCATATGAGCGTTACCCTGTGAAGGTAACCGGTTTAGCAGCCTCCAGCAACCAGTTTGCGACCAGGGATTATGCTGCCTTGCTTGACATATCAGGAGATGGATGGTTATCAGAAAAAAACAAGCAGTCTCTGAGTTTTCAGTTCAGGGGTCCAAACAGAAATGGCAAACCACTCCTGGGAACAAACGACTGCTATTTTGTTAAATATTCTTCTCCCACACAGAAAATTACAGTTGGTGATGATAACTATAGTCTGTCAGGACTCACTGAATCTTCAAGATCAGGCCGGGGAGCCAGGTATGAGTATGCAATTCATAAATTCAACATCGGTGCATTTGTCGATTTTCCAAGGTATTATCCCGTTATGAAACAGGCAAGTGCAATCTATGCTGGATTTAGAGAGGAAAATAAGTACAACCTGCAGGCTGCGTATCTTTTAAAATCATTTGATCATACAAACCAGGCACAATTGGTTTCTCTGGCCGCATCAGCCGAGTCTGTTTCATGGGGATCGATTGAATCAGAAATTGCAAGCGGCTATTACCACAATATACTTACTAAAGCTGTACAATCTAATATCCAGTTCGACTACAACATCTTCAGGACTTTTATCAATTACACCAGGGCTGATAAGAACTTTCCGGGTTATTTTTCAAATACTGAAAACATGGCAGGTGGTATTACCATGAATATCATGGAAAAACTCAGCCTTGAATTTCAGTATTTTTCAAGTTTTACCAACATGGCCCTTGACACCATGTTTTCCAATGCCCCATTTATCAAAAACATGAATGCTTCCATCAATTTCCTCATTTTCAAACACAATACCCTGAGCCTGGGTGCAATTAAACGTTCTGTTGAAGACCGGATGGTAAACAAACTTTTTGATTTTGAGGAGGATATGCTCAGGTTGAGATTAAACAGCAAATACAACAGGATAGAAACGGATATTTCCGGTGAATTTGGGAAAAAGAAGAATTATCTGATTGTTAATGAGGGTGATATTATTAATTCAATGAAGGGGAACCTGTTGATTAAATACATAATATCAAAGAAATTCTCCTTTGATGCATTCGTGAATTACCAGGGAAATCAGAGATACCTTGTAGGTGATCAGAAGGATTTCTATTATGGAGGATCATTGAACTCACAATGGAAAAAACTTACTGTTTCAGCTAAATACCAGAGCGACTACCAGATTGAGGAATATTACCACGACCGGAGCATCCTTGATTTAAGCTGCCTTTATAACCTGAACAACAACCATGAAATTTCGTTAGTCACCAATTATGATCTGGTAAAAAATTCATACAACAAAAAAGAACTGAATATTATCCTGAGATACACATACACAATCCAGGCACCGGTTAAAAGAAAAGATAACGTCGGCAGTTTAAAAGGCAGGATCATCAATAATGGTGTGGATAATGTGGAAGGAATTATCCTGACATTATCCGGAAACAAAGCTTTGACTGACAAGGATGGCAATTTTAACTTCCCGGTATTAAACCCAGGTGAATCCTTTTTATTTATTGAAAACTCAAAAACAGGACTAAATTCCATTGCTGAAAAGCCTGGTCCGTATAAGATCAATATTCTTCCCGGTCAGGTCAACCAGTTTGAAATTGCCTTCACCCGGTCAGGAAAAATAAGCGGAAAACTGGTTATAGAAGACGATGAAAACAAGGATAAAAAAGACTACGTACCTGTGAAAGAAAAACTTGAAAACCTTGTGGTTGAGGCAAAGAACGGAGAGGAAATTTTCCGGGTGATCACCGATAAGGATGGAAAGTTTAATTTTGAGGATTTGCGTCCCGGGAACTGGACTGTCAAGGTTTATAAAAACGGTATTCCGAACGGATACGAATTTATTACTGATACCTTCAATGCTGATTTGACATCAGGACATGAAGTCAATATCAATGTAATTGTCAAGAAAAAATTTCGAAAGGTCAAATTTCAGGAACCCATTCAAAAATTAAAAAAATAACATGGAAGTCGACAGGTCCGGAATATTTTTAACTGTACTGTTTTTGATGTCTGTTATGCTATCCGGCATATCGTCATTTGCACAAAACCGTCTGAGTGTTTCCAGCACCGGGTCGGTTTATCTGGATTTTAAAACAAGTTACCTGGCAGGCCAGAAAAACCTGTTCATGATTGATGATTCGAAGTGGCTGAATTATACTATTCTTGTTACTCCTAATGAACCAACCTATTCCATTTCTGTACAGATAGTTTCAGGTATTGTACCCTCAGGTGTTGATATCAAACTGAAAGTTCTTCCATGCACTGTCAGTGGCAAGGGAATTCCCGGTACTCCGGTTGGTGAAATCAGATTGTCTCATATACCCCAGGTCATCATTGATAATATTGGCACATGCTTTACCGGATCAGGCACAAGGACCGGTCATCAGCTCATATATTCCGTTGATATTAAAGATTATGATAAATTGCAGGCCCAGGGAACAGCAATCTACCTGCTATTTACCATTACTCCCTGAATTCATTTTCTGTCTGGCTTATGGTAACAGATGCTCAGGAAACAAAACTTGCCAACTTGTTGTCGTTAAATTATTGTCCTCTGATTCGTAAATCGTAATTCGTAACTTCTCCTCTTTGGGCTTTTTTCTCAAAATTAAAAATTTAGTTTCTTCCTGACCATCAACAACCATCCATTTTTCAGATGTTTTCAGATATCCAGCCACCGGAATCAGGCTGTAAAGATGATCAAAATATCCACTATGGTAATAAAATTCATTATTTTAGGTACTTTTGTCAGATCAATACATGATGAAAAATGGCAAAGGCGAATGAAACCCCACGACAGAAAATGATTTCATTAATGTATCTCATTTTTATTGCGCTGTTGGCATTAAATGTATCAAGAGAAGTATTAGATGCATTTATTATTGTTAATGAACGGGTCATACTTAATAATGATAATTCTGCAAAAAAACTGCAAACAGCTTATATTTCATTCGAGCGGGATTTTAATTTTAATCCGACGAAGGTTGGTCCTTATTGGGAAAAGGCTCAACTGGTACATCAATTGTCTGACGAAATGCTTGAATACCTTAAAAAACTTAAGTATGAAGTAATTGCCAACACGGAAAATATCTCATTCAGTGCTGCGAAAACGGTGCAGATGTCAGAACTTAAAAGCAAAGACAATTTTACAGAACCAACAAGTTACTTTATCGGAAATTCTGAGGACGGCTCCAAAGGGAAAGCAGGTGAATTAAAAATTAAGATCAATGAATACCGCAAAAAAATGACTGAACTGGTCGAACCAGTATCCGGTCATAAAATCCGGTTGGGTCTTAAGACCGATGGCACCTATTATAATGCGGATAAAGAAGCACAGAACTGGGAAATGCATAATTTTTATAATACTATTCTTCTTGCTGATATAGTCATCCTGAACAACCTGGTATCAGAAGTATATAATGCTGAAATTGACGTATTAAAATCATTACATGAGGCTATCGGCGCCGAAGATTTTCATTATGATAACGGGAATATCAGGATACTTGCAAAAAGCAGTTATGTATTTATCGGGGAAAATTATGAGGCTGAAATTGTAGTGGCAGCCTATGATACAACACAAAATCCGGAAGCATATTTTTTACAGGGTGCGGATTCATTACCTGTTTCACAGATTCCGAAAGCTGATAAATTAAACTGTTCAAATGGTAAAATAAATCTAAGCCTGCCTGCAGTAACAGAAGGGGTTCACAAATATGCCGGGCTTGTAAGGGTAAAAAATAATGCTGGAGTAATTACGGATTATCATTTTTCTGATGAATATATTGTAGCAAGGCCATCACTGACGGTTTCTGCCAACAAAATGAATGTACTCTACATTGGAGCACAAAACAATATATCGATTTCAGTTCCCGGTATTCCAAAATCAGACCTGTTTCCGGTTATCTCAACAGGTACACTAAAACCTGACCTGGTGAATGGTGACTGGTTAGCTGAAGTTTTGCCCGGATACCGCCAGGTATCGATTAGCGTAAAGGCAAAAATTCTGGGTAAGTATAAAGAAATGGGAGTTCAGGTATTCAGGGTAAAAAAACTTCCCGACCCGGTCGCATCAATAGCTAATAAAAGCAAGGGATTTATTAATAAAGAAATTCTGATTGCTGCCGGTTCAATTATTCCAAAGATGCCCGACGACTTTGAATACGACCTGACGTTTAAAGTTGTGTCTTTTATGGTGACCATTCAAAGGGGCTTTAATGTATATCATTTTAAATCAACAAATGCTAAGCTGACTGACGAGATGATTAAAAATATTCAAACCATGAACCGGGGGCAGAATATTGTTTTTGAGGATATTGTTGCTGTGGGTCCTGATGGTGATGAACGATCGCTTTCACCAATTGTACTATCGGTAAACTAATACATTCTTAATATTAGTTACAGATTAAACTGTGATAATTGTAATAACAGTTTATAAAAGAAGTTATCATTAGCATTGCGTTGAATTAATATTATTGTATTATTATTAAATATTATAATTACAGTAAAGTCCGGGAGATTAAATTGCATCAAACCTGTATGGCACTTTTTTCATTTTCAATACTTCCAATTAATTATCTACCTTTTAATACTGGTTAATGGACATGCCGATTAAACATCCAGTTCACACCGATTCAGATGTTTTACTCTAAACAACGAGGATGCTATTAATGCGGTTGTAAAGTTAAATCAGCGGAGGTTGATCAATATAGTCGGTATGTCCAATGTACTAAGCAAAATTATTCAGACTAAAATAAAATGTGCTGCCTTTTTCTGTTTCACTTTCTAACCAAATCTTTCCATTATGTATTTCGACTAATTCTTTGCATAACAATAGTCCTAAACCAGTACCTCCTTCATAATCTGTTCCGGGTCTACTAAATTTAATATCAGCCCTGAAAAGTTTATCAAAGTCACTTTTCTCGATACCAATTCCTGTATCTTTAATAATAATAATAACAGAACCATTTTCATTTTTTGTATTTACATTGACCTCACCGCCTTTGGGTGTAAATTTCAGTGCATTATTAATAAGATTACGCAAAATAGTATTTAACATGTTCTTATCAGCATATACCTGCATATTGTCTGCGATATTAATATTTAAATTTATTTTTTTACCGGATGCGGAATCAATTAAATTTGAAAGATCTTTATAAATTAATTCTTTTAAATTTATAATTTCAGGTTGAAAAATCATGCTTCCGGCTTGTGATTTTGCCCATTCAAGTAAATTAAGAAGCATATCATAACCACTTTTTGCTGAATCATTTAGCAATTTAGTAAGTTTAACAATCATATTAATATCGTACTTATGAATATTTTCATAAAGTAATTCGGAAGCGCCAAGCAAACTAATAAAAGGATTTTTCATGTCGTGTGCAATAATCTTGAAGAATTTATCTTTAGTTGCATTAAGTTCTTTAAGACTGGCATTTTTTTCTTCTAACTCATTTTCAAATCTTTTTCGTTCTGTAATGTCTCTGGATATATGCACTGAACCGGTAATATTACCAATACTATCATATATGGGTGTAATACTGACGAGCATATTCATTTCAAATTTTTCCTCATAGTAATCTGCAATTTGCTCTTTTCCACTCATTAACATCATTGCATGCGGGCAAAATGAAGGAGCTTCCTGCATACCGTGAACATAATGATAACAATGCAAACCTTTTGAATCTTGCTTAGAAATTCCCAGTTTATCAGTAAAAGCTTTATTTGCACGTACTATTCTCTGCCGGTTGTCAAGAATAATTATCATATCAGGAATCAGATCGAATGTTTCGATCCATTCCTTTCTTGAGAGAATAAGTCTTTCTTCATTATTTTTTCGTGCAGTGATATCAATAAATGAAACCAAAACATTTGATAATGTGCTTTCGAATCCTTTTACTACTGAAAGATGCATATCTAATATTCTGATATCTCCTGATAATGTCCTGATCGGCATTTCACATTCAAATCTTTTACCTCCTTCAGCAAGAACAGTCAGTTCCTGTCCGAAAACTTCAAGAGAGGACTCATTAAAATAAAAAAGCATGTTTTTTATTATATCTTCTTTGTTATCGGCTCCAAAAAACTCAACGCTTTTTTGATTGATGTCCAAGACTTTAATCAGAGATGCGAGATGACTAACTACGTCTTTATGTGTTGCAAAGTAAGTTTTAAAATCGGTAACACCTGAAAATTTAAGTTTATCCAGGTATTTTTTTATTTCCGAATAATCTTCTTCCCAGATTGGAATTGCCGAATACTCAAATAACCTGCGGTAATTTTCCTCACTCTCATCTATTCTTCTAGTGATGGGTCGTGATACTTTTCGGAAAAGAATGATTGAAATCAGGATAAGAATTATTGTAGAAATTATTGCAATGAGACCCGCTTTATAAAAAGGCAAACGCACTTCTGAAATATCCATTTTTGTGACTAATCCCCATTTGAGTTCAGGAATGTAAGTACAATATGCTAATACCGACTTTCCTTTATAATCTAACCCATTAATGAAACCGGTATTTTTTGATAATGCATAATTCATTGGTGTGGCAGTACCTGATTTAAAAGGTAAAGAGAAACAACCTGTCCGTACACTTTGTCTCAGACTTAATAAAAATAATATTGAATCATTCTTTGAATAAGCAATGGTATACTCACCAGTAGTACCAAGACCATTGGTTATTTCCCGCTGTTTGTGTAAAACCTCCAGTACATAATTCACATCTTTTGTTTCTTTATATATTGATTTAATTATCTCGCTCTGGTTTTCACACAATTCTTTTAAAAACATACATTTTTCCTTATTCACAATATTGTAAATAATAATTATTGATGCAGTTGTAGAAATCAGGGAAACAATTATCATTAAAACTAATAATTGTGTGATGCCATTACTTTTCGGTTTTCTCATAATTAATATTTTAGTAACTACTCAGGCCTTTAGGCTGTAGGCTTTTAGACTGTAGGCTATAAGTATACATAAACGGTATCAATCCA